>NZ_JBSGFQ010000027.1:0-122819 GCF_053603495.1 Nonomuraea sp. NPDC004186
CTTCTGGACGTCTTCCGCCGCTGAGCCCGAGCCCCGCCGCCCCCCCCCCCCGGCGCGCCCGGCCGGTAGGCGGTTGACACCGCCACACCTTCACCACGAAACTCTCCCGAAACACCGCAAGGTGCGTACTGTAAACGTTTACGGGAGCGGTTGATGCGCAAACCCCGCTGGCTCGCCGTGCTCGCCGTCCTGGCGTCACTGACCTTCCTGGCCGCTCCGGGCGAGACGGAGGTACGGGCGGGCGGCACGCTGGCCGCCGGCTCCGCCCCGTCGCGGGCACTGGGCGAGAACATCGCCTTCAACGTCTACCTGCCCACCGGCTACGACCGCGGCACCGACCGCCACCCCGTGCTCTACCTGCTCCACGGCCGGGGCGACACCATGCAGGCGTGGACCCGGGTCAAGACCCTGCTCGACGACATGATCCGTACCAGGCGCATCCCGCCCGTCATCGCCGTCATGCCGGACGCCCCCTGGAGCGAGCGTGGCAGCTGGTACGCCGACTCGCGCTACACCGGCGCCGACCTGCCGGGAAGGCCGGTCGAGACGGCCCTGACCAGGGACCTGGTGGCGTACGTGGACGCGACGTACCGTACGGCGCCCATCAGGGAGGCCCGCCTGGTCGGCGGGTACTCGATGGGCGGCGCGGGCGCGCTGCGGTTCGCGCTCGCGCACCAGGACCTGTTCAGCGCCGCCGCCGTGCTCAGCCCGGCCGTCTACACGCCGCTGCCGCCGTCCGACTCCTCCGCCCGCGACTACGGGGCGTTCGGCAAGGACGGCGAGAAGTTCTCCGACGAGGTCTACCGGGAGCTCAACTACCCGGCCCTGCTGCCGAAGCTGGATCCCGACCTGCCGGTGCGGCTGTTCGTGGCGGTCGGCGACGACGAGTACGCCAACCCGGACCCCGCCGACGCCCGCCACGACCTGGACTTCGAGTCCGCCGCCCTCTACAACGCCGCCCGGCGCTCGCCCGCGCTCTCCGCGCAGCTGCGCGTCCTGGACGGCGGCCACGACTGGACGGTGTGGGAGCCCGCCTTCGAGCAGGCCATGGCCGAGCTCGGCCCGGGCCTCAGCGTCACGCCGCCGACCGGCCTGCCCGCCCCGCTGTACGGAACGGCCGGCCCCGACTGGGCCGGGGGAGTGGCGGCCCACGCGGACGGCTCCCTGACCATCGGGTACGCGGCCGGCGGGAACGCGGTCCTCACCCGCGTCGGCGGCTGGACCAAGCAGCTCGGCACCGCGGCCGACGAGCGGTTGTACGGTGTGGCGGCCCTGCCGGACGGCGGTGTGCTGGCGGCCGGCTATACCAAGGGCGACCTGGACGGGCGGCACGCGGGCAACACCACGGACGACGCGTTCGTGGCCAGCCTCGACGCCGGCGGGGCCGTCCGCTGGATCACGCAGTTCGGCGTGCCGGGCGTGGCCGACCGCCTCTACGGCCTGGCCGCCGCGCCCGACGGCGGCGCGTACGTCGTGGGCTACACCAAGGGCGCGCTGGACGGCGCCAACGCCGGTGACAAGGACGCCATCCTCGCCCGCCTCACTCCTGGCGGCGAGGTGTCCTGGATCCGCCAGTACGGCGGCGCGGGCGAGGACAAGGCCTACGGCGTCGCCGCGGACGCCTCGAACGTCTACGTCACCGGCGGCGCCGGTGCCGCTCTACCGGGCACGACCACGCCCGGCGGCTGGCTGGCCGCGTTCGCGACGGACGGCACCAGGAAGTGGGCCGCCACTGCGGGCGGCACCGCGAGCGACCGGCTGAACGCGGTGGCCGTCACCACCACGGGCCTGGCCGTGGCCACGGGCGGCGTCGGCGGGGACGGGTACACCGCCGCCTACACCAGCCAGGGCAAGCAGCGCTGGCAGCACACCCTCGCCACCCCTCTTGCCGAGGCCGGCGCCGCCGTGGTCCCGCTCGCGGGCGGCGAGGTCGAGGTCGCCGGCTACACCCGGGGCCGGGTGAGCGTACAGGCGGGCGGCGCCGACGTCCTGACGCTGCGCCTGGACGGCAAGGGCCGGCAGCGCGCCGCGGCCCAGCTCGGCACCGCCAGGGACGACGGCGTGGACGCCTTCGCTGAGCCCAACCTGTACGCGACCGCCACCCCGTCGGGCGAGATGGCGATCACGGGCCTGACCTACGGCGTCCCGAAGGGCGGCGACGCGCCGGGCAACGGCGACGTCTTCCTCGTCAGAACGTCACCAGCGGATCCCCGATGAAGTCGGCGATGAAGTTGACGAAGAAGAAGCCGAAGAACAGGAAGTTGAGCACGAGGATGACGTAGTGCCACGGGCGCGGGCGGGCCGGGCGCGGCAGCTTGCTGTTCAGGTACATGAGCAGGAACGGGTAGATCAGCGCGCCCAGGTTCGACATGTTGGCCGACCACTCCACCAGGCCGACCGGCAGCGACTGGAAGATGATGATCGAGATGAGGACCAGCAGCAGGATCATGAACGGGTAGTAGAACCGGCGCGGGTCCCCCGCGATCAGGGCGCGCAGGCGCGGGCTGGTGGCGTTCGCCGCGTCGGTCGCCACCCGTACCATCGCCTCGAAGATGCCGAGCTGGGTGGAGAAGAGGATCAGCACGCCGATCACGAGCGCGGCGTAGAAGCTCACCTGCCCGTACTGGTCGCCGAGCGCGCTGGCCACGAACGTCGGCACGTTCGCCCGGGTGGGCTTCTCCCCGGCCATCGTGACGGCCTGCGCCATGAGGATCGTGGGTAACAGCATGCCGAGGATGGCTCCGACGAAGAACACGCCCCACATGTCGGTCAGCAGCAGCCGGTACCACCTGCGCCACAGCCCCCGGTTGAGCTCGTCGTCGGGGAACGTCACGCCGCTGGCCAGGATCTCGCGCCGCTCGCCGCGCAGGCCGGAGATGTAGCCGACGCGGTAGCCCATGCCGTAGCCCTTGTCGCGGTAGTGGCCCATGACGTACCAGTTCAGGCCCGAGGCCAGCGCGGTGAACCCGGCCAGGGCGCCGAGCTGCGTCGCCGTGATCCCGGCGGGCGGGGCAGCCGGGGTGAGGAAGCCGCGGATGCCCTCCCACCACTGGCTGAACGGCACCACGAGCAGGTCGACGGCCAGGAGGGCGAGGAGGATGGTGCCGACCATCAGCCAGTTCGCCAGCTCGAGCGCGCGGCTGACGCGCTTGGCCCCCGCGGTGATCAGGAACACCAGCACCAGCAGGCCGATGGCCCACCAGCGCGGCTCGAGGTCGTCGGCCGCGGGTGGGACGCCGTGGACCAGCGCGTACACACCCTGACCCGCCGACGCGGCCCATCCGCCCGCGATGAACGCGAAGATCACGATGAGCACGGACAGCGGCACCCAGAGCGGCCACCCCGGCGGCACCCGCCCCCAGCCGACCACCGGCGTCTCGCCGGTGGCGAGGACGTACCGCGAGCACTCGACGTTGTAGAACGTCTGCAGCAGCGCCGACACGACGATGACCCAGCCGACGCCGACGAATCCGTACTGGCCCACGTTCAGGGGGCCGAGCAGCCATTCACCGCTGCCGATGGAGATGCCGAGCGCGATCAGGCTCGGACCTATGGCGTACTTGAACAGTTCCTTGGTGCCGATCTTGGAGACCTTGAAGACCTCTTCCGGCGTGGGTAGGTCGGTGACTTCGAGATCCGGTCGGCTTACTCCGAGTGGGTGCGACATCTCACTGCCTCCTGCCGCCAGAGTGATCCTCTACTTGGTCGTCTACAAGACCCAAATGCATACAGAATGCGGAATGCCGAACCACGGGGCCATCAGGGTTGTGGGGATACCGGTCGCTGACCCCTGACCCACAAGCCCTGGTTCCTGGCTTCCAAGCCTTTGCTCTCGAAGCCCTGAGCCATAAGCCCTGGGTTCTGCTTTGACCCCCCGGGCTTGCGGTCAGGCGTACTGCAGATCGGCCCGGACGATGCGTCCGTCGGAGACCGTGAAGTCGTAGTGCGCCCGCCACCCGCCGGATCCCGCGGGGGCCCAGTGGACCAGGAGCTTCTGCCCGTTCGACCGCCGCTCGGCGATGGAGACCACCTTCAGGGTGCCGCCGATCACCTCGGCGCGCGCCCACTCGCGAATGGCGTCGTGCCCGCGGATGGGACGGGTGACGTCGACCACCACGCCGTCCGAGGCGAAGGCGGCGACCAGGGCGTCCAGGTCACGAGCGTTCACGGCGTCCACGTAGGCCCGCACCTCCCGCGCCACCCCCGCATGCCCGCCAGTGGCAGCGCTCGGCAATGCGCCCCGACCGCTGGAAGGGCTTCCGGCGTCGCCGTTGTCGGGGTCGGCCTCCGAGCCGCTCGCGGGGCAGGTAGCGGAGCCCGGCGGTATGGACTCCTCGGCGGCGGGGCTCTGCGATGTGGATCGGCCGGTGGCGGGGCTGGTGGCGGGGCTGGTGGCGGGGCTGGTGGCGGGGCTGGTGGCGAGGCCGGCCGTGCGGCAGGTGCTGGGAGCGGTGGCGGGGGTGGTGGCTGGGGTGGTCCCGCAGGCGCTTGCCAGTAGCGCGCAGGCGGCGAGTGACGTCGCCACCGTCCACCGCCCGCGCCGAAGTCGCGTCGTCATGGTGGCGATCATGTGGTGCCCGAGCCCCGCAGGTCCAAGACCTGGGGCCATAACCAAAAGCTATCGCCTTTGGGAACGATCTTCCCAAGATCGACATCACCGCTCAACTGGCCGCATGTGTCATCAGCTGAGGACATACCCGAGCGATCTTGGTTGAGGACGTCGACAAAGTGACGAGAGGTTCCGGGCGTGCCGTTACGCCGCGTTACGGTGATAACTACTTAGAGTGACAAAGTCACCACGTGATAACGGGGGGAGATCATGAAAGGTAACTTCATAGCAGCCGGAGCCGGTGGTGCGTTGATCGTCGCTGCCGCGCTTGTCGGGCTGGCCGGCCCGGCCAGTGCCGCCCAGGGCGACCTTTGCGTATCCGATGCCTGGAGCACGCTGAAGATCGACAAGACGGGCGTGTACGCCGGTCGTCGCAATGCAGACGCCTGTGACAAGCACGACGGTTCGTTCCGTAAGCAAAAGGACGACGAGAAGCAGCACGACTTCGGTCGGGACGAGAAGGACTTCGACTCGCACGACCAGGAGAAGAAGGACTTCGACTCGTACGAGCAGGACGATTCCTACGAGCAGGATGACTCCTACGAGAGCGACGAGAAGAAGGACGACTTCGACCGGTACGAGAAGGACTACGACCGGGACGAGAAGAAGTTCGACGACGAGAAGTTCGACAAGAAGAAGCACGACGAGAAGTCCTACGACTCCGAGGAGTCCGAGCAGTCGTACGACTACGACCGGGACGAGCAGTCGTACGACAACGACTGGTCCGAGAAGAAGGTCGACGACCAGAAGAAGCGCGACAAGAAGTTCGACTACGCCGATTACGACGAGAAGGCGTACGACAGCGACCGGTACGAGCAGGACTACGACTCCTACGACCGGGACGAGAAGGACTACGACAGCGACCGGTACGAGAAGGACTACGACTCCTACGACCGGGACGAGAAGAAGTTCGACGACGAGAAGAAGTTCGACAACGACCGGCAGGAGTGGGACTCCGACTCCTACGACCGGGACGAGAAGTCGTACGACAGCGACCGGTACGAGCAGGACTACGACCGGGACGAGAAGAAGTTCGACGACAAGAAGAAGCACGACGAGAAGTCCTACGACTACGACGAGTCCGAGCAGTCGTACGACTACGACCGCGACGAGCAGAACTACGACGATTCCTACGAATCCTCGCGTGACGAGAAGCAGCGCAACGACGGGTTCGAGAAGAAGAAGAACGACTACGACGACGAGAAGTACGACTCCTACGACAACGAGAAGAAGTACGACTCTTACGACGACGAGAAGTACGAGTCCGACGACGACGACGAGAAGTCTTACGACTCCTACGACGACGACCGGAACGAGAAGAAGCACGGCAAGAGGCACGACGACAACGACGACGACCACAAGCACCACCACCACTGGGGTTGGCCCTACAAGTGGGACAACACCCACGGTTGGTGGCCTTGGAACGGTGACTGGGGCTACTACTGGCCTTGGGGCGCTCGCTACTGACGGACAGTTTGATTCGGGCTCTCGGGGACGCGTCGCGGCGCGCCCCGGGACCCCACCCCGCCGCACATCCCCACCCCTGTGAACCGATCTCCGCAGCCGGGTGCCAGATCTTCGCACTCAGCGCTTGATGGGAATGTGCGCCCCTCCTCACACTTGTCCGCGCCACTGCTCGCGCAGTCGGACGCGGCAACCCTCCCCCCTGAACGGCCAGGCAAAGGGCGCTGCTCGCGCTGCCGGATGTGGCGCCTTCCGACCCCTGTACGGTTTGGGCAAGTGCATTCAGATGCCGTTTCCTCCGACGCCTGTGCGGCCGGGCGAAGAATGCTGCTCGCGCGGTCGGACGTGACGTCTTCCGCCCTCTGCGCGCTGAGTGAAGTGCGGCCAGGTGCTACGCCCTTCGACGTTTCTGTGGCCGTGGGAAGAGTGCTGCTGCCCGTGTATTCGGATGTGACGTCTTCCGGCCTCGTGCGGCGGGCGACGTGCATTCGGGCGCCATATCTTCCGATCCCTGGTGCGTCCGGGCAGGGAGGCCCTGTGCGGGCGGGGCGGAGGGTTGGGTGGGGCCAGTGTCCTGCGCGGGCGGGCGGATGGAGGGTCGGGTGGGAGTGCCCTGTGCGGGCGGGCGCGGGGAGGGTCTCCTGTGGGGCGGAGAGGGGCCTGTGTGGGCGGGCGGAGGCGTCGTGTGGGCGGGGTGGAGGGTGAGGTTATGTGGTTTGGTGGTGGGCTGTGGCGGCTTGTTCGCCGCGGCGGCCGTACCAGGCGCTCCATGCCGCCACCAGCGTCAGCGTGCCGATCAGCAGGGCCGACGACAGGCCCGCCATGATGTCCACCGGGAGCAGGTAGATCAGCGGGATCCGCACCACCGACTCGGTCACCAGGGCCGCGGCCCAGGTCAGCGTCATGACCATGTACACGCGCCGGAACTTCGGGTCCGCCTGGTAGAGCACGTCCCAGCGGGCCGCGGTGGCCGCGTCGTCGGCGCCGAAGCGTTTGGCCATCCCGTACGCCGCCGGGTGGCCCGCCACGCAGGTGGCCACCAGGACGACCGCCATCACGCCGGTGGTGACGGACTTGACGGCGAGCATGAAGCGTTCGTCGCCGGTGAGGAAGGCGAGTGCGAGCCCGAGGCCGAAGATCAGGCACATGAAGGCGGCGAAGCCGTCCAGTCTGCGTTCCCGGATCCCGACGTGGGCGGCGCGCACGAAGCCGGTCAGGGAGGCGCCCAGCAGGGCGAGGTGCTCGTTCACGCCGAGGGCGCGTAAGGCGTAGTACGCGGCGACCGGAGGCAGGACGTCCCACAGGGCGACCTTGATCAGAGAACGGTTCACGTGCGGCTCCTTTCGTCGGAGCGCCGGCGGATGTGTCCGCTCGCCCCCTTAACGCGAAGAATTTCGCTTCAAGGTAAACACGGCGGAAGTCCTAATGCAAGAGGTCTCGCGTTAAGGTGGGTGCATGCAACCCGCACGACGGCCCGGTGGCCGCAGCGCGAAGGTCCGCGCGGCCGTCCATGACGCGGTCATCGACCTGTTGCGCGAGGAGGACTGGGACACGCTGAGCATCGCCCGGGTGGCCGAGCGATCAGGGGTTCACCAGGCGACGATCTACCGCCGCTGGGGGACGCTGCCCGCGCTGGTCGACGACGCGGTGACCGAGCAGCTCGCGAAGGGCTCGCCGGTGCCCGACACGGGCTCGCTGCGCGGCGACCTGGAGGCGTACGCGATGCAGGCGGCGGCCGATGTGGCCGGTCCGCTGGGCCACCTGTACGTGCGGGCGGCCCAGGTCAGCACGCGCAGTGAGGACTACCAGACGTTCATGGCTGAGCGGGCTGTGCAGCTCGAGGTCATGCTGACGCGGGCGCGGGAGCGTGGCGAAGATCCGCCTGGGCTGCTGGAGCTCATGGAGGTGGTGCTCGCCCCGATCTACTACCACGCGATCTTCTTCAACCGGCCGATCGGGCCCGAGCACGCCAGGACGTACGTGGACCGGTTGCTCAGACTGCGGGCCGGTTAGGTGGGCGGCTGCCAGGGCTGCTGGC
The DNA here is from genome assembly GCF_053603495.1 of Nonomuraea sp. NPDC004186. NCBI lineage: Bacteria > Bacillati > Actinomycetota > Actinomycetes > Streptosporangiales > Streptosporangiaceae > Nonomuraea > Nonomuraea sp. NPDC004186. The sequence goes on from NZ_JBSGFQ010000027.1 coordinate 8,112, forward strand.
TGGGTGGGCGCTCAGGTGGTCAGGCGATGGGCTGGATGGGGCGTGCGTGGGCTGGCTGCTCGGCCCGTGCGTCGGCTCGGGCCGCGGGCCGGCTAAGACTGCGGGTCGGGTCGCAGGCTGCTTGGGCTGTGGGCTGCTTGGGCGTGCGTGACCGGCCGGCCGGCGCAGGCTGCAGGTTGGCGCAGGCTGCCGGCCGGGTGGTGTGCGTGGGGTGGCTCGGGTGTGGGCCGGGTGGTCAGCGGTCGACGATCTCGTTCTTGCCGATCACCACAACCCCTCCCCTGGTCAGGGCGAACCGGGTGCGGTCGTAGTCGAGGTCGAAGCCGATCCTGGCGCCGTCGGGGATCACGACGTTCTTGTCGATGATCGCCTTGCGGATGACGGCGCCCCGGCCGACCTTGACGTTCTCCATCAGTACGGAGTCCTCCACCAGCGAGTGCGAGTGGAGCACGACCTTGGGCGACAGGATGGACCGGATCGCCGTGCCGCCGGAGACGATCACGCCGGGCGACACCAGCGAGTCGATGGCCCGCCCCACCCGGTCGCCGTCGTTGTGCACGAACTTGGCCGGGGGCAGCGGATCGTGGCCGGTGAAGATCGGCCACTTGTCGTTGTAGAGGTTGAAGACAGGGTGCGCCGAGATGAGGTCCATGTGGGCCTCGTAGTACGCGTCGAGCGTCCCCACGTCGCGCCAGTAGCCGCGGTCGCGCTCGCTGGAGCCCGGCACGATGTTGTTCTTGAAGTCGTAGACGTCGGCCCCGCCCGACTTGACGAGCATCGGGATGATGTTGCCGCCCAGGTCGTGCTTGCTGGTCGGGTCGAGCGCGTCCTCCCGCAGCGCGTCGATCATCGACTGGGTCTTGAACACGTAGTTGCCCATCGACGCGTACACCTCGTCGGGGGAGTCCGCCAGCCCCACCGCGTCCTTCGGCTTCTCCCTGAACGCCACGATCCTGCGCCCCTGCGGATCGGTCTCGATCACGCCGAACTGGTCGGCCAGCGACAGCGGCTGCCTGATCGCCGCCACCGTGACATCGGCGCCCGAGTCCTCGTGCTGCTCGACCATCTGACGCGGATCCATCCGGTAGATGTGGTCGGCCCCGAACACGATCACGTGCTCGGGCATCTCGTCATAGATCAGGTTCAGGTTCTGGAACAGCGCGTCCGCGGACCCCGAGAACCACCGCGGGCCGAGCCGCTGCTGCGCGGGCACGGGCGTCACGTAGTTGCCGAGCATCGCCGACAGCCGCCAGGTGCGCGAGACGTGCCGGTCAAGACTGTGGTTCTTGTACTGGGTCAGTACGACGATCTTCAAGAAGCCGCCGTTCGCCAGGTTGGACAGGACGAAATCGACGAGCCTGTATATCCCCCCGAACGGCACCGCCGGTTTCGCCCGATCCGCCGTGAGCGGCATGAGCCTCTTGCCCTCTCCACCTGCCAGCACAACCGCAAGCACCCTCCGGGACCTCATGCCCAGGACGCTACCCTCAAATGGCCGATCTATCGACGAATCCCGGCATGGAGACCTCCCTTCGTGTCCAGATTTGTTGCGCAATGGACGTCGGGAGATCGTCGAGCCGCTCAGGTTGACCTCTGGCGCGAAACTCGCTGCTTGTGGTGGCCCGCCGGCCGCGGCCCACCATAAGGTCGTCTCATGCGTGTTGATCTGCTCAGCCGGGAGTACCCGCCCGAGGTGTACGGCGGGGCCGGGGTGCACATGGAATACCTGGCCAGGGAGCTGCGGAAGCTGGCCGACGTACGCGTGCGCTGCTTCGGAGCCGACCGCACCGAGCCCGGCGTCTCGGCCTACCGGGTGCCCGAGGGACTGGCGGCCGCCAACGCGGCGCTGCAGGTGCTCGGCGTGGACCTGGAGATGGCCGCCGCGTGCGAGGGCGCGGACGTCGTCCACTCGCACACCTGGTACGCCAACTTCGCCGGGCATGTCGCGAAGATGCTGCACGGCATCCCGCACGTGATCACCACGCACAGCCTGGAGCCGCTGCGGCCGTGGAAGGCCGAGCAGCTCGGCGGCGGCTACACGATCTCGTCGTGGGCCGAGCGCACCGCCCTGGCGAGCGCGGACGCGGTCATCGCGGTATCGGAGGGGATGCGCCGCGACGTGCTGTCGGCCTACCCCGAGATCCCGCCGGACAGGGTCAGCGTCATCCACAACGGCATCGACACCGCCGAGTACGCCCCCGATCGCGACCTCGACGTGCTGGAGAAGCACGGGGTGGACCCGCACCGCCCGTACGTCGTCTTCGTGGGCCGCATCACCCGGCAGAAGGGCCTGGTCCACCTCCTGCGCGCGGCGCGGTCCTTCGACCGGGACGCCCAGCTCGTGCTGTGCGCGGGCGCGCCGGACACGCCGGAGATCGCGGCGGAGGTCACCGAGCTGGTACGCGGCCTCGACCGGGACGGGGTGTTCTGGATCCAGGAGATGCTGCCCAAGCCCGAGGTCATCCAGCTGCTGACGCACGCGACGGTGTTCGTGTGCCCGTCGGTGTACGAGCCCATGGGGATCGTGAACCTGGAGGCGATGGCCTGCGAGACGGCCGTGGTGGCGACGGCCACCGGCGGCATCCCCGAGGTGGTGGCCGACGGGGAGACGGGCCTGCTCGTCCCGATCTCCCAGGGGCCTGACGGCACGCCGTACGATCCCGACCGGTTCGCCGCCGACCTGGCCGAGCGCGTCAACGCGCTGCTGCGGGACCCGGCGCGGGCCAGGGCGCTCGGGGTGGCGGGGCGGGCCAGGGCCGTCGAGCACTTCTCCTGGGAACGCATCGCCCACCGCACCATGGATCTTTACGCGACCCTGCGGCCCTGAGGCCCCACGAGGGTTCTGGTGGGGTTGCGGCCGTGGGTTGCTACGTCACGCCGGCCGGCCGGGATGAGGGGAGCGGAACGCACCGCCCCTGATCTCACACCAGGCCGCGGCGGCTGGCCTGGGCGCCGGCTTGGAAGCGGGTCTCCGCGTTGAGCTCGTCCAGGAGATGACGCAGCCGGCGGCGTAGGGTGCGGGGGCTGGTGCCGAGCTGGCGGGCGATGGCGTCGTCCTTGAGCCCGGCCGCGAGCAGCGCCAATAGCCTGCGGTCCTCCAGGCTGAGCGCACCGGCCGCAGGGCTGAGGGCACCGGCCGCAGGACTGAGCGTCCCCGCGGCAGGGCCGGGCGCACCCGCAGTACGGCCGAGCGCCCCCTGCGCAGGACCGGGCGTTCCCTCCGCAGGGCTGAGCGGTGCGGCCTCAGGGTCGAGGTCGGCGACCGGTGATCCGGGATCGGTCGTCTCCAGCCGCGAATCACCGAGCTCCTGCCAGAGCTCCGGCCGTACCGGAAGCGCCTCCCGCCACATCCGCTCGAACAGCTCCACCAACGCCATCACCATGGTGGACCCCGTGATCAGCACGCCGCGCGTCAACGGCGAGTCCATCTGCAGAGGCATGACCGCCCGCCACCGGTCGACGATCGCCATCTTGAACGGCAGCTCCGGCAGGACCCGCGCCTCCTCACCAGCCTTGATGAGGTTGCCCACCTCGTCGAGCGCCCCCGTGTGGTCGAAGGCCTCCGGCACGTAGATGGTCCGGTAGCGGACGCCGCTGCGGAGCAGGCCGGTCTGGAGCGGGTTGTGGTAGTCCAGCACGTACGGGGGCCGGTCGAAGGTCAGCACCTCCTCCTTGGCCTCCTGCTGCAACCGTACGTACCACCGGGCCTGCTCCTCGGGCCCGGCCAGGACCTCCAGCTGACCGCCCTCATCCGTCCCCTGGCCGACCGTGCGGAAGGCGGCCTCCAGCTCGTCGGCGGTGTCGGTGAGCCGGTCGAGCTCGCCCTGCATGCCGCGCACCAGCGAGCGGATCGCGGCGCCCGGGTTCGTCGCCGTCCAGCGGGGCGAGCGTCCCCACAGGCGGCTGACCATCCCCTTGGCGCGCAGCCGGCTCAGGGACGACTGGATGCGCCCCGCGCTCTCGCCGCTGCGCCTGACCAGCTCCTGCACGGTGATGCCGGGACTGGCCAGCACCCCGCGATAGACCCGCTCGTCAAAGGCGCTGATGCCCACGACCTCCAGCGCCCGACCCTCCTCAAGCATGCCCACGATCTTGGCCAATTCCGGCAGTTGCCGCAATAGGCCACATCAACCACCTTGTCGGCAAATTTCACTGACAATTAGAAATCGGGATGTGCTTCAAAGAACCGCCCTTCTGGGCGTCGTGGTAACGGCCCTGATCGCCGCCGCCACGCCGGCCCAGGCGGCCCCCACCCCCGCCCCCTCCGCCAAGGCGACCGCCCAGCCGGACAAGCCGTCCGGACCGCCCAAGACGATCACCCTCATCACCGGCGACAAGGTCACCCTCCGCGAGCTCCCCGACAAGCAGACCCAGCTCGACGTCAAGCCCGGCCCCGGCAGGGAGAAGGTCACGTTCGTGCACCGTCGGGGCAAGGACGGGCTCAGCATCGTCCCCACGGACGCGATGCCCCTTCTGGCCGCCGGCCGCCTCGACCCCCGGCTGTTCAACGTCACCCGGCTCGCCGCGCTCGGCTACGACGACGCCGCCAGCCCGGCGCTCCCGCTGATCACGACGTACCCGGACCAGGCCGGCGCCGCCACGCTGCGCGCCGCGGGCGGGCGCCCGCTGCCCGCGATCAACGGCGTGGCGCAGAGCGAGCCCCGCACCGGCGCGGGCACGCTGTGGAAGTCCCTGACCGGGCAGGCCAGGACGGCCGCGGCCGTGCCCGAGAAGATCTGGCTGGACGGCAAGGCCAAGCTCTCCCTCGACGTCAGCGTCCCGCACATCGGCGCGCCCCAGGCCTGGGCGGCCGGCCACACCGGCAAGGACGTGCCCGTCGCGGTCCTCGACTCCGGGTACGACCCCGGCCACCCCGACCTCCAGGGCCTGGTCACCAAGACCCAGAACTTCACCGACGAGCCCGACGTCCGCGACCTCAACGGCCACGGCACCCACGTCGCCGCCACCATCGCCGGCTCCGGCGCCGCCTCGGGCGGCAGGTACAAGGGCGTCGCCCCCGGCGCCAAGCTGCTCATCGGCAAGGTCTGCGTGCAGAGCGGCTTCTGCCCCGACTCGGCCATCATCGAGGCCATGACCTGGGCGGCCGAGAACGGCGCCCGCGTCGCCAACCTCAGCCTCGGCGAGGCCGACTCCATCGGCGTGGACCCCGTGGAGCAGGCCGTCAACAGCCTGTCGGAGAAGTACGGCACGCTGTTCGTCATCGCCTCGGGCAACGACGGCCCCCAGACGGTCGGCTCCCCGAGCACCGCGGACCGCGCGCTCTCCGTCGGCGCCTCCTACCGCGACGACGACACGGTCGCCCAGTTCAGCAGCACGGGCCCGCGCGTGGGCGACGCCGCGGTCAAGCCCGACCTGATCGCGCCGGGCGTGGCGATCGTCGCCGCGCGCGCCGCGGGCACGGGCCTGGGCTCGCCGATCGACGACTCGTACACCGAGCTGAGCGGCACCTCCATGGCCACCCCGCACGTGGCCGGAGCCGCCGCGATCGTCGCCGGGCAGCACCCCGACTGGAAGGCCGACCGGATCAAGTCGGCGCTCATGGCCTCCACCGCGCCCGGTGACGAGCTGGGCGCCTACGTCCAGGGCTCCGGCCGCGTGGACGTCGCCCGCGCCGTCACCCAGCAGATCACCGCCGAGCCCGCCAGCCTGAACCTGGGCGAGATCGAGCTGCCCAGCCCCGCGCCCCGGGAGCAGACGCTCACCTACCGCAACGACGGCGACGCCGCCGTCCGGCTGGACCTCAGCGTGATCGCCAAGGACGGCGAGGGCGCGACGGTGACGCCGTTCAAGCTCGGCGCCCCGGCCGTGGAGGTGCCCGCGCACGGCACCGCCCAGGTCAAGGTGACCGCCCAGCCGGGCCCGATCGGCATGTTCAGCGGCACGGTCATCGCCAGGAACGCCGGCGTCACCGTCCGCACCGGCATCGGCATGCGGGTCGAGCCGGAGAAGCGCTCGCTCAAGCTGACCTTCACCGGCACCGACGGGCGGCCCGCGCAGGCCGCGTTCGCCGGCGTGATCGACCTCGAGGCCAAGGAACAGGTCAACTACGACATCGCCGGCGGCACGCTGGACCTCAGGCTCCAGAAGGGCCACCGCTACACCGTCGTCACCCTCATGATGGACAGCGACGGCACCATGGTGATGGCCGCCGACCCGGAGTTCACGCTCGACGCCGACCGCACCGTCGCCGCCGAGGCCCGCAAGGCCCGCCCGGTGACCGTCCGCACGGAGGAGCCCACCGCGCGGCTGGCCGTCGGCATGCTCGGCATGCTCCAGCTCGCCGAGGGCGTGCAGGCCATGGGCGTGGACGTCGACCTGGCCGGCATGTGGGGCGCGGAGCGCGTCGAGGGCATCAAGGCCATCCCGACGGCCCGCACCGTGAGCAAGAACTTCGCCTTCTACCGGTGGACGCAGTGGGCCAAGCCGAAGGCCGACGGCAGCTATGACGACAGCCCGTACTTCTACCACCTGATGAAGGCCGAGCCGCGCATCCCCGCCGACCCCGGCTACCAGCCGCGCCGCCGTGACCTCGCCGAGGTCACCTCCACGTACGCCACGCAGCACGACGCCAAGTTCGGCGAGCGCTTCGCCCTGCCGGTGCTGTACGGCAAGGAGCTGGCCTGGATGCCGTACGGCCAGGTCTCGCGCTTCTCGCTGCCGTTCCGCAGGACCGAGTACTACACGCCCGCCGACACCGGCTGGTACCCGTCCTTCATCCAGTACCAGACGCCGCCGGACGGCTGGGACGACGTCGACCAGTTCTTCTTCGGCGACATCACCTCCTACCGGGCCGGCACGAAGACCACCGACCGCTGGAACGCCGGCGTCTTCGCGGCCGCGCTCAACCCCGACGGCGACTACAACTGGCGTGACGAGAACCTGATGCAGTTCTCGGCCGGGCTGTTCGAGGACAGCACGCCGGACCGCGTCTCCTACGGCGACTACATCGCCCCGCAGGCCAAGGTCTACCGCGACGGCAAGGAGATCTATGCCGCCGACTACCTGCCGGGCTCGGTCGACGTGCCCGCCGAGACGAAGGCGAGCGAATACCGGCTGACCATGACCGCCGACCGCGAGGCGAAGCAGACCAAGGTCTCCACCCGGGTCAGCGCCGAGTGGAAGTTCAGGTCGAAGTCGGCCGAGCCGGGCAAGCGCCAAGTGCTGCCGCTGCTGACCGTCAAGATCGCCCCCGAGCTGGACGACCGCAACCGGGCGGCGGTGGGTCTCATGAGCATCCCGCTGAGCGTCCAGCGCCAGGACGGCTCGCCCGACCTGCCGCTCCGCAAGCTCACGGTGGACATCTCCTACGACGACGGCCGCACCTGGCTGCCCACGCTCGTGCACCCGGCGGGCAACGGCACGTGGGCCGCGCAGACGTGGCACCCGGTCAGCGCGCGCGGCGGGTTCGCCTCGCTGCGCGTCAACGCCGCCGACACCGGCGGCAACGGCTTCACCGAGACCGTCATCAGGGCCTACCAGCTCAGATGACGTGATGGAAGCCCCGTCGCGCCCCGACCGGGTGCGGCGGGGCACCCGTCATTTGACGCGTTCGAGCACGACGACCGGGATATCGCGGTCGGTCTTCTTCTGGTATTCGTCGTAGTCCGGCCAGGTGCGGGCCATCAGCTCCCAGAGCTCCGGCTTCTCCTCCTTCGAGGCCGTACGGGCTCGGGCCGTGAACTTGTCGCCCTTGACCTGCACCTCCACCTCGGGGTTGGCCAGGATGTTCTTGTACCACTCGGGGTGGTCGGGATCCCCGCCCTTGGACGCGACGACCACGTAGTCGTCGCCGTGCTTCTGATAGATGAGTGGCGTCGTGTAGGAGCGTCCGGACCTGCGGCCCTTCGTGGTGAGGAGGAGGACTGTCGTGTTGTTCCAGTCGTGTCCCTCCTCGCCGTTGGTCTCCTGATAACGCTGTACGTGTTCCTTGCCGTAGAGCATGATCCACGACTACCCATCGAGGGCGTGACCTCACCGTTACTCGCCGGGGTCTGTACGAGAAGTTAACAACCCTGGCAGGATGCATGTGTGTAAGCGCTTACAGTCCATAGTGGAAGCGCTTACACAACAGGGAGACGCTCGATGGACGTGACCATCTACGAGGTGGCCCAGCGGGCCGGCGTGTCGATCGCGACCGTGTCCCGGGCGCTGCGCGGCACCGGCCCGGTCGCGGCCAGGACGCGCGAGAAGGTGCTCAAGGCGGTCGAGGAGCTCAACTTCACGCCCAGCCGCCTCGGGGTGAGCCTGGCCGAGGGCCGCCACGCCGCCAACGGCATCGTCTTCCCCGACCTCGCGGGCCCCTACTACACCGAGGTCCTGCTCGGCTACGAGGAGGTCGCCTCCGAGCTGGGGCGCTCCGTCGTCATCCTGTCCACCAAGGGGCGCACGCGGGTCAACGACCTGGTCAAGGACCTCGCCGGGCGGGTCGACGGCATGCTGATCTTCGGTCACACCGTTCCCGAGCCGCTGGTCGCCGAGCTGGTGCGGCTCGGCATGCGGCTGGTGTTCATCTCGCGCGACCCGCTGACCGGCGCCGACACGCTGCGCAGCGAGAACCGGGCCTCGGCGGGAGAGCTGGCCGCCCACCTGGCCGGGCACGGCTACGAGCGCTTCGCCTTCCTCGGCGCGCCCATGGCCAGCCAGGACGACGTGGACGAGCGCTGGCAGGGCGTGCGGGCGGTGCTCGGCGGCGCGATCGAGGCCGTGGACACGCGCCACTACACCGTCGAGTGCGGCTTCGAGGCCGCCAGGGACCTGCTCAAAGGCAAGGGCAGGCCCGAGGCGATCATCTGCTCCGACGACGAGGTGGCGCTGGGCGCGCTGCTGGCCGCCGAGGAGCTGGGCCTGAGCGTGCCCGGCGACCTGGCCGTGACCGGCTGGGACGACATCATGGCCGCCCGCCACGCCCGCCCGGCGCTGACCACCGTACGCCAGCCCATGCGCGAGCTCGGCGCCCGCGCCGCCCGCGCGCTCGACGAGCTGATCACCCGCGCCCGCGACCTGCCCCGTCACCAGAGCCTGCCCACCGAGCTGGTGGTCCGCTCCAGCTGCGGCGACCACCCCGAGACGTCACCGAGCCCTGACCGCCGAGCCGGAGATCCGTTCCGGCCGCGGTGACCAACCCCCAGGAGGTAGTCCGTGAACACCACCACCCGGCGCGCCGCGGGAGGCGTGCTGGCCCTCGCGATCCTGGCGGCCGGCTGCGGCCGCAGCGCAGACAGAACTCCTGAGCAGGCACAGAACGTCACGACCGGCAAGATCACGGGGGAGGTCACGGTCTGGGCGATGGGCGAGGAGGGCAAGGCGCTCGGCGCGTTCGTCAAGGACTTCGAGGCCGCCAACCCGGGCGTGAAGGTCAACGTCACGGCCATCGGCTGGGACGTGGCGCACGACAAGATCACCGCGGCCATCGCGGGCAGCGCCACGCCGGACGTGAGCATGGTCGGCTCCACCTGGTCGGGCGAGCTGGCCAAGACCGGCGCGCTGGAGCCGACCCCCGGCAATCTGGTCGACAAGTCCGTGTTCTTCCCCGGCGCCTGGCAGACGGTCGACGTCAACGGCACGGCGTACGGGGTGCCGTGGTACGTCGAGACCCGCGTCCTCTACTACCGCACCGACCAGGCGAAGAAGGCCGGCGTGGAGCCGCCGAAGACGTGGGAGGAGTTCACCGCGTTCGCCAAGGCGCTCAAGGAGAAGGGCGGCGCCAAGAACGGCTTCAACCAGAGCTACACGCAGGGCGCCTCCTGGCAGGAGGTGCTGCCGCTCATCTGGCAGGCGGGCGGCGAGATCGTCAAGGACGGCAAGTACACGTTCGACACCCCCGAGGCGCTCACGGCGCTCAAGCAGTACGCGTCGCTGTTCACCCAGAAGCTCGCCCCCAACAACACCCCGGAGGGCGCCTTCCCGCAGAGCTTCATCAAGGGCGAGGTCGGCGGCTTCTTCTCCGGCCCGTGGATGGTCGGCGTGCTGAACAACGACGGCGGTCCCGGCTTCAAGGACCAGTTCGACGTCGCGCCCTACCCCAAGGGGCCGGTCTCGGCGACCAGCTTCCTCGGCGGATCCGACATGGTGGTCTTCAAGAAGGCCAAGAACCGCGACGCGGCCTGGAAGTTCATCCAGTGGCTGAGCGAGCCGAAGGTCCAGGCCAAGTGGTACACGACGGTGAAGTCGCTGCCCGCGGTCGCGGCGGCCTGGCAGGAGCCGGAGCTGACCGCCGACAAGCAGCTCGCGGTCTTCGGCGAGCAGCTCAAGGACGCCAAGACGCCGCCGCCGTTCCCGACGTGGGAGCAGGTGGCCAGGGTGCTGGAGACCGAGCTGGAGAAGCTGGCCCGGGGCGCGCAGACGCCCGAGCAGACGCTCAAGGCGATCCAGTCGCAGGCCGACACGATCGGCACCGGTCTGTGAACAGGAGGGAGGGCCCATGAGCGTGGCGGTCCCCGCTCGCCGGGTGGCGCCGATCAGGCTCAGGGGCACGTTACGCCAGACCGGCATCGGCTGGATCTTCATCCTGCCGTTCGTGGTGCTGTTCGCGGTCTTCTACCTGGGCCCGCTGCTGGTCGGCATCGGCATGAGCTTCACCGACATGCGCAGCACCGACGTGAGCGACCCGCTCGCCGTCAACGTGGTCGGGGTCGACAACTACCTGCGGCTCATGAACGACGGCGCCATGCGCAAGGCGGCGCTCAACACCGTGGTCTTCGTGGTCACCGCGCTGCCGCTGACCATCGGGCTCGGGCTGGCCGCGGCCGTGCTGCTCAACTCGGGGATCGCCCGGCTACCGGCCGCGTTCTTCCGGCTCGGCTACTACCTGCCGAACATCACCAGCATCATCGGCATCGCCGTGGCCTGGAAGTTCCTGCTGGAGCCGGAGGCCGGGCTGGTCAACCGGCTGCTGGAGCTGGTGGGCGTCCAGGGCCCCAACTGGCTGCAGAGCACGTCCACCGCCCTGCCGTCGATCATCGTGATGACGGCCTGGCGCAGCTTCGGCTTCAACATGGTCGTGCTGCTGGCCGCGCTGCAGAGCATCCCGAGGGAGCTGTACGAGGCCGCCGAGGTGGACGGCGCCGGACGCTGGGCCCGCTTCCGCGCGGTCACCGTCCCCTCCCTGCGGCCCGTGCTGCTGTTCTGCACCGTCTACAGCTCGGTCGGCTTCATGCAGTTTCTCGAAGAGCCGCTGGTCATGACCAGGGGAGGCCCGCTCGACTCCACGCTGTCGGCCTCGCTGGCCATCTTCGGCCAGTTCGGGGTCGGCAACTACGGCTACGCGGGGGCCGCCTCGTCCGTGCTGTTCGTGGTGATCGTGGCGCTGGCCGTACTGCAACTGAGGCTGGGGAGGCGCAGATGAGCCGGACCCGCCGCCAGCGCGCGGTCGTCTACCTGGGGCTGAGCCTGGGGCTGGCGCTGGTCGCCGGGCCGTTCCTGTGGACGGCGCTCAGCGCGGTCAAGCCGGAGCGGGAGATCAGGCGCGACCCGCCGACGTTCTGGCCGGAGACGTTCACGCTGGACAACTTCGCGGAGCTGTTCCAGCGGGTGAACATCGGCAACGCCTTCGCCAACAGCATGCTCATCGCGCTCGCGCTGGTCGCCACCAACCTGCTGTTCTGCTCCATGGTCGGGTACGCCTTCGCCAAGCTGTCCTTCCGCGGCAAGAACCTCGCCTTCGGCCTGGTGCTGGTGCAGCTCGCGATCCCGGCGATCGTGCTCGTGGTGCCGCAGTTCGTGCTGATCGCGAAGCTCGGCATGGTCAACACGTTCATCGGGATCATCCTGCCGACCGTGGTGACGCCGCTCGGCGTGTTCATGATGCGGCAGTTCATCGCCGACCTGCCGGACGAGCTGATCCACGCGGCCAGGGTGGACGGCGCGGGAGAGTTCCGGATCTTCTTCACGATCATCCTGCCGCTGTGCGGGCCGCCGCTGGCCACGCTGGGGCTGATCACGTTCCTCGGCTCGTGGAACAACTTCCTGTGGCCGGCCGTGGTCGCGCAGAGCGAGAACATGTACACCCTCCCGGTCGCGCTCAACATCCTGAACGGGCACGAGGCCACCCACTACAACCTGCTGGTCGCCGGGTCGGTCGTGGTGATCGCGCCGATCCTGTTCCTGTTCGTCTTCCTGCAGCGCTTCTTCATCCAGGGCATCGCCACCACCGGCCTCAAGTAGAGGAGCCCCCCATGCGCAAGACAGTCCTGTCCGGTGTGTTCGTGCTGGCCCTGACGGTGCCGGCCACCCCCGCCCTCGCCGACGCCTCCGCGAACGCCACCCTGCTCCGTTACGCCAAGGACACCTGGCGGTCGATGGCCGCCATGGTGGAGCCGGCCACCGGCCTGCCCGCCGACAAGGTGACCGGCGACCTCGCGACCAGGGCGAAGGTCACCTCGCCCACCAACATCGGCACCTACCTGTGGAGCACCCTCGCCGCCCGCGACCTGCGCCTGATCAGCGGCGGGGACGCCGTCGCCAGGATCGGCAGGGTGATCAAGGCGCTGGAGGGACTTGAGCGGAACACGCCCACCGGCCAGTTCTACAACTGGTACGATCCCGGCACCCTCCAGTTGATCCACACCTGGCCGGAGACCGGCGATCCGGTGCGCCTGTTCGCCTCCAGCGTGGACAACGGCTGGCTGGCCGCGGCCCTGATGATGGTCCGCAACGCGACCCCGCAATACTCCGCCCGCGCCAACCGTCTGCTGACCTCCATGAACTTCGCCTCCTACTACGACCCCGCCGCCCGCCCCGACGCGGGCACCGGCCTGATCCGCGGGGGCTTCTGGCCCGAGCCGCCCGACGGCTGCCACGTCGCGAGCGACTACGCCGGCACCGGCACGACCGTCTACTCGACCTGCCACCACTACGGCGCGCCCGCCGAGACCCGCATCGGCCAGTACGTGGGCATCGCGCTCGGCCAGCTCCCGCGCGAGAGCTACTTCGGCCCGTACCGCACCTTCCCCGACAACGGCTGCGACTTCGGCTGGCAGGACCAGAAGCCGGTCGGCTCGTGGAAGAAGTACCTGGGCGTGAACGTCTGGGAGGGCACGTACGCCTACCGAGGCATGCGCTACGTCCCCAACTGGGGCGGCTCCATGTTCGAGGCCCTCATGCCGGACCTCGTGGTCCCCGAGGCGAAGTGGGCGCCCAAGAGCTGGGGCCGCAACCACCCGGTGTTCGTGCGCGCCCAGATCGAGCACGGCATGAACGAGGCCAAGTACGGCTACTGGGGCTTCTCGCCGTCCAACGACCCGCACGGCGGCTACCGCGAGTACGGCGTGGACCCGCTCGGCATGGACGAGCCCGGCTACACCACCGACCGCGAGCGCACCAGCACCGACCCCGGCTACGAGGGCTGCCGCCCGGCCAAGCCGGAGCCCACGGCCTACGGCGACGGCGTCGTGACGCCGCACGCCAGCTTCCTGGCGCTGCCGTACGCGAAGGACGCGGCCATCGACAACCTGGACAAGCTCCGCCGGAACTTCGACGCCTACGGCCCCGGCGGCTTCTACGACGCCGTCGCCGTCCGCTCGGGGGCCGTGTCCAAGTGGTACCTGGCACTCGACCAGGGCATGGTGATGGCCGCCCTGGGCAACGTGCTCACCGGCGGCGACCTGCACCGCTATTTCGCGGGCTCGGGCGTGGAGGCCAAGCTGCGCCCGGTAATGGAAATCGAGGAATGGAACGTCACTTCATGAACATGGCTGCCCACCGCGACTGGCAGGAGCGCATCGGCCAGGAGTCCGGTGCGATCACCCCGGCCTCCCGGCCCGAGCTGCCGGCCCCGACGGGCCTGTCGGCGGTCCCGGGAGCGGGCCAGGTGACGCTGACCTGGGACGCCGTGCCCGGGGCCATCGGCTACGTGGTGCACCGGGACGGGTCGCCGGCCACGCCGCCGGACGTGGACGTGCCCGCCGTCCCGTCCTGCCGGTACGTGGACACCGGACACGGAGCGGCGTCCTACCAGGTGGCCGCCGTCGCCGCCGTGGACCACGCCGGCCCGCTGTCCGAGCCCGTCCAGGCCGCTCCGCTCGAAGGGCCGGCCGGGCTGTCGGTCCACGTGGACGCGGGGCGGGTGACCCGCGAGCTGCCGCGCCCGTGGGCGTACATGGTGGGGTCGGAGCACCTGTCGCACCTGCTGAGCACCGACGAGAGCGGCGGCCGGCCCATCGGCGAGGAGCTGGCCGAGGCGCTGCGCGTCATGCGTGACGAGCTCGGCGTCCAGACGGTCAGGGCCCACGCCATCCTCTGCGACGACCTGGGCGTCTACCGCGAGGTCGACGGTCAGGCGGTCTACGACTTCAGCCGCGTGGACGAGGTCTACGACAAGGTCGTGGCGCTGGGCCTGCGGCCGATCGTGGAGCTCAGCTACATGCCGCGCGACCTGGCCGCCGACCCCTCCAGGACCGTCTTCGGCTACGACGCCGTCGTCTCGCCGCCGAAGGACTTCGAGGCGTGGAGCGACCTGGTCAGGGCGCTCGTGGAGCACCTGGCCGAGCGGTACGGGATCCACGAGCTGATCGACCACTGGGCCTTCGAGGTCTGGAACGAGCCGAACCTGGCCGTCTTCTGGACCGGCACGCCCGAGGAGTACTTCCTGCTCTACGACGTCACCGCCGCGGCCGTGAAGAACGTCCACCCGGACCTGCGCGTCGGCGGCCCCGCCTCGGCGGCCGACGGCTGGGTGGAGGAGCTGCTCGCGCACGTCGAGGAGTCGGGCGCGGCGCTCGACTTCGTCTCCAGCCACACCTACGGCAACGCGCCGCTCGACTGGCGTCCCGTCCTGGCCAGGTACGGCGTGGACGTCCCCGTCTGGTGGACCGAATGGGGGCCCACGCCCACCCACTTCCACGGCATCGGCGACGGGCCGTTCGGGGCGGCGTTCCTGCTGCACGGCATGAAGTCGGCCGCCGGCCGGATCGCCGCGCTGTCGCACTGGGTGGCCTCCGACCACTTCGAGGAGCTGGGCCGGCCGCCGCGGCTGTTCCACGGCGGGTTCGGCCTGCTGACGGTCGGCAACCTGCGCAAGCCCCGCTTCCACGCGCTCACCCTGGCCTCCCGGCTGGGCGACGCGGAGCTGGCCGCCACGCTCGACGGCGACGTGGCCGGCGTCGAGGCGTGGGCGGCCCGGCACGAGGACGGCAGGATCGGCGTGCTGGTCTGGAACGGCACCCTCAACCACGCCCAGGCCGACGGCGCCCCCGAGCTCACCCGTACGGTGTCCCTGACCGTCGACGGGCTCGCCGGCGGGGAGTACACGGTCACCCACCACCGCATCGACCGCGACCACTCCAACGTGCAGGCGGCCTGGCAGGCGATGGGCGGCGGCGACTGGCCGGCGGACGAGGAATGGGACAAACTTCGCACCGCCAACACCCTGGACGAGCTGACCTCTCCGGCCACGGTCGCCGGGAGCACGGTCACCCTCGAGTTCGATCTGCCCATGCCGGGCGTGTCCTTCATCGAGCTGACACCGTAAAGAGCGATACCGTACGGGGCGATGTGGAGGTCTGAGGCACGGTTCTGTACGGGCGCGCACGCCGGTGAGAGCCTGTGCCCATGACCGAACCGGCTCGGGCGCTGGCCGCCCGCATCGAGCGGTTCGAGCAGGCCGCGGATCCCGGCCTGATCTGGGATCCCGCGGCGCTGGTCGAGGCCGAGCAGGCGATGCGGGCGTGCGCCGGCGACCGGACCGACGCCGTCACCTGGCGCCTGATCGGCATGCTCCACCTGGCCCGCTACCGGCTGGACCAGCGGTTCACGCAGGACGCGGCGGTGGCGGGCACGTACTTCGCCGCCGTGGCCGTGGTCGATCCGGCGCGGCTCCCGGAGCGGCTGCGCGGCTCGAACGTGCCCCCCGGCGACTCGGCCGAGACGTGGGCGGGGCTCGTCGAAGAGGTGTTCCAGCACGTGGACCCGTCGGCGTACCCGCACGTGGGGCTGCTGATCCACGCCCTCGTGCGGCGCGCCATGGCACAGCCGACGACGGAGGTGGCCGACCGGCTCGGCGAGCTGCTGTTGCGGCAGTCGACGGGCTCGCCCGACCCCGCGTGGGCGCCCGGCGCGCTGGCGCTGCTCGGTGACGGGCTGGTACGGCTGTTCGGGGCCACGGGGGAGCTGGAGGTCGTCGACGACGCCGTGCACGTGCTGTTCAGGGCGGCGCTGGCGGAGCCGGCGTACGTGGACGAGCTGGGCACGGCGCTCGGGCTGGCGGCGTTCGGCGACGAGGAGCTGGCCGGGGCGTACGTGGCGGCCGCGCAGGCGCCGCCGGCCGGCCAGGACCGGTCGCAGGCGCTGCTGGCGCTGGTGGAGCTCACCTGGGCACGCTCGACCGGGTCGTACGCCGACCGCGACCTGCTGGCGTTCATCCGGGTCGGGCAGTGCGCGCTGGACTTCTGGCACGAGAAGTGGGCCCATCCCGGCGTGCTGGCGCCGTACGCGGCCGGGCTGGTCGAGTGGTTCGTCGTCACGGGGGACGAGCGCTCGCTCGAGGCCGGGACGGAGATGCTGGAGGCCCTGCACATCACGCCCGGCGAGACGGCGCGCGGGCTCGGCGCCGACCCCGTCGTGCGGCTCGGGCTGCTGGGAGACCGCCGCTGGAACCGGTACGGCGTCACCGGCGACTCCGACGACCTGGAGACCGCCATCGAGGTCATGCGCGAGGCGGCCGGCCAGGCTCCGCGCGGGCACCCCGACCGCGCCAGGCTGCTCGCCAACCTGGCGAACGCGCTGCTCAGGCGGGCCGTCGTGACCGGCGGGGACCCCGCGGAGCCGATCGCGGCCGCGCGCGCCGCGCTCGCGGCCCACGGGGAGCGGGACCCGGCCAGGCCCAGGGTCCTGATGCTGCTGGGCCAGGCGCTCAAGCTCGACCTCGACGCCGGGCACGCCGACGAGGCGATCGCCGCGTTACGCGAGGCGCTGGCGGCCGGTGAGCGGCTGTCGCCGCGGGCGGAGGCGTACGGGCTCGTCTCGGAGGTGCTGCGCTGGCGGGCCGCGCGCTCGGGACGGGTGGAGGACCTGAACGAGGCGGTGGCGTCCGCGCGCCAGGGCCTGGAGGTGGCCGTGAAGTCCGCCCAGGACCCGGCGCCCGCGCAGCGGGTGCTGTGCGGGGCGCTGCTGGCGCGCTTCTCGGCGCAGGGCGACCCGGGGGACCTGGGGGAGGTGCTCGAACTCGCCAGGGAAGGGGACCCGGAGCTGCTGTCGCAGCTCGGCGCGGCCCTCGACGGGACGCCGGTGCCGGACGAGCGGCTCGCGGGGGTCGCGACCGAGCTGGCGCTGGCCACGCGGAACGACGAGGTCACGGTCGAGCTGCTGCGTTACGCCGAGCGGCAGGCCGAATCGCCCGGCGAGTTCCTGCTGGAGTCCGGGCTGCGGCTGGCCTCGCTCGGGCGGCTGCGGGTGGCCTGCGCCGTGCTGGGGCGTTCGGCGGAGGCGTTCGGCTCCGGCTTCGAGGAGGGGGCTCGGACGGCGTACGCGCTGGCCGAGCAGGGGCGGGCTTATCAGGAGCTGGGCGAGCTGGGCTCGGCGCTGGAGTCGTTCGCGCGGTCGGCGGCCGGCTACGGCTCGCTGGGCGAGGTCCGGGCCGAGGCGCTCCAGCTCGGCAGCATGGGCGTCGTGCTGCTCAGAGCCGGCGACCCCGTCCGCGCGCTCGAACACCACCACCGCGCCATCGCCCTGTGCGAGAGCGCCGGGCTGGCGGCGGAGGAGGCGGCCCAGCAGGGGCACGCGGCCGAGGCGTTCCTGGCCGCCGGCGACCCGGACGGCGCCGTGGCCTGCGCGGTCCAGGCCCGTGAGCTCTATCGGGAGCTGGGCGAGACCGTGCCGGCCGCCATGGCGCTCGTCCACGCCGCCCGGGCGGCCGTCGACCAGGACGACCTCACCGCGGCCGCGGAACGCATGGCCGCCTGCGCCATCGAGCTGGAGGCCGCCGGGGCGTGGGAGGACGCGTGCCGGGCGCTCGACGCGCACGCCGTCCTGCTGGTGGAGCGCGGTCACCCCGGGCAGGCCGCCGCCTGCGAGACCCGGCTGGTGGAGATCGTGCGGCGCAGGGGCGAGCGGCGCGAGCCCGCCGACGAGTGGTACCGCATCGCGGGGCGCCGCCGGGGCCGTGGTGACTCCGACGGTGCCCGGACGGCCTTCGAGCTGGCCGAGCGCGAGTACGAGTCGCTCGGCCACTACGACGGGGCCGCCTCGGCGCGCTACAACCTGGGCGCGCTCTCGTACGCGGAAGGGGATCCAGAGCGGGCGCTGGAGGAGTTCGGGGCGGCGGCGGAGGCGTTCGCCAGGCTGCGTGCCCCGGTCAAGGAGGCGTCCGCGCTGACCATGCGCGCCTCCTGCCTGACCGCGCTCGAACGCTACGACGACGCGCCGGCCGATCTGGAGCGGGCGCTGGAGCTGGCCGCCACCGAGGGGGACGCGGGGGCCGTCCTCGTCGCCATACTGGGGCGGGTGGCGCTGGACCTGCGGCTCGGCTCGTGGGACGAGGCGGCGGAACGGCTGAACTCGGCCCTGGGGCTGTCGGCCGGGGACCCGCTCAAGGAGGCCGTCGTCCGCGACCGGCTGGCCGCGCTGGCGGCCCGTACCGGGGACCTGGACGCGCAGGTGGAGGCGCTGGAGTTGGCGGTGGCCGGATTCCACGCCGGTGACCAGCCCCGGCTGGCGGCGCTCACCTCGATCAAGCTCGGCTTCGCGCTGGAGGAACGCGGCGAGTTCCGCCGCGCCCGAGCCGCCCTCGAAGCCGGCCTTGCCACCCTCACCCCACCACCCACGCCTCCCGACCGACCCGCGCCTTTCGACCGGCCCGCATCCTTCGACCCGCCCACACCCCTGGGCCCGGCGTCGTCCGGCGGCTCGGGGGAGCGCGGCGGCTCCGCGCAGGCCGGCGGAGCGTTTGAGCTCATCGCGGTCATGGGCGGGGGCCTGGACGCGGAGCTGCTGTCGCGCCTGGCTCGCATCCAGCTCACGCTCGGCGAGGCGACCCGCGGCCACGCGACCCTGAACCAGGCGATCAGAGCGGCGGACGGCGACCGGGCCGAACGGCTGGAGACCTGGCTCCGCATCGAGGAGGCGGAGGCCGCCGGCGACCTGGAGACCGCCCGAGCCCTCGCCGAGCAGACGCTCGCCGCGAACCCCGTCAACGGCCGCCCCCTCGCCTCCGACTACCACTCGTTCCTGCTGGTCAAGCTCTCCTCCTTCTGCCGGGCGCTGGGGGACCTGGAGGCCGCCCGCGCGTACGCCGCCCGCGGCTACGAGCTGCGCGACGCCCTCGTGATCGACCACCTGCGCAACCTCGGCGCGGCGGCCCGGGACCTGGGCCGCCTGGACGAGGCCGCCGGCCACCTCACCGAGGCGGTCGCCCTGGCCCGCGACTCGGACGCCGCGCTTCCCGCGGACCTCGTCCAGGCGCTCGACCTGCTCGGTCGCGTCCGCGCCGACCAGGCCCGCTGGGCGGAGGCCGCACATGCCTTCGACGAGGGGCTGGAGCTGCTGTCCTCGCCGGTCTGGCGCGCGCTGCGGGCCCCGTTGCTGGCCGGACGGGGCGCGCTCCACCTCAAGCTGGGCGAGCTGGCCGAGGCCGAGGCTCTCTACCGGCAGTCCATCGCGATCGTGGAGGAAGCCGGTTCCCGGACGGACCTCGCCGACAGCTACGCCGACCTGAGCCTGGTGTGCGCGCTGCGGGACTCGACGGACCAGGCCAGGCTCTTCGCCGAGAGGGCCCTGGACATCGAACACGCCCGCGGCCGGACCCGTGGCGTGGTTCTGGCGCTCATCCTGCTCGCCCGCCTCGAGGACTCCTCCCGCGCCGAGGTCGACCTGGCGGAGGCCGCGGCCCTGGCCCAGGAGATCGGATATCGGGCAGGAGAGGCGCTCGCCCTCGGCCGGCTCGGCGCGCTGTACGTGGCCACCACCTCCTACGCCCGCGCCCACCGGCACCTGTCGGAGGCGATCGGGCTGCTGGAGGAGCTCGGACACGAGCTGGAGCTGGGGATCGCCCTGCATAACCGCTCCGTCGCCGCCGAGCATCTGGGGGACCTGCCGAGCGCGCTCGCCGACGCCGAACGGGCCTGCGACCTGGGCCACGCCTCCGGCCGCGACCGCGCGATCCGGCTCGCGGTACGCCTGGGCCGCGGCCTGGCCGCCTGGCGGCACCTGGAGCACGCCAAGGCCCACACCCTGACCACCCACCTCGGCCACCGCCGCTGGCCAGGGCAGGCGGGGCGTTGGTCCGAGCCCGTGGGGGATGGTGATGACGACCGGTTCGGCGCGGTGGGGGGTGGTGGCGAGCGCTGGTCCGAGCCGGCGCGTCAGGGTGAGGAGTCCTGGCCCTGGACGGTCGAGGACCGGCCGACCGCCGCCGACCTCAGCCATCGGCGCTGGCCCGTGCCCGACGGCGTGCCCCCGGAGCTCGTGGAGGCGGAGCGGCGCGGACTCGACACCACGCGGACGCTCAGGTCGGCCGCTGGGAACACCCGGGACCCGTCGGAAGCCGCGACGCTGCTCGGACGCGCCCGCACCGCCGAGGCCGAGGTGGAGGCGCTGTGGCGGCGGATGGAACCCCTCGCCCCCGGCTACGTCGCCCTGCACCGGGACCCGCCGCTCGACCAGCTCCACCTCGACGCCCTCGTCACCCCAGAAGGCAGCCCGGGCAGCGGGATCGCCGTGGTCGGCTTCCACGTCGGCGAGGAGAGCGTGACGGTGCTCGCCCACCGCACCGGCTGGTCCGAGCCGCGCGCCTTCCCCACCACCGTCGGCCACGACCTGCTGGCCGACTTCACCGCCACCACCGTCGGCCGCCGTCCCGGGCTGCTGGACATCGAGGCGCGCCGCCACCGCGCGGCCGTCTGGCGCCGCCTGGCCGACCTCCTGCTGTCAGACGTCCTCGACGCGCTCGGCGACGACCTGGACCACCTCTACCTGGTCCCGCACGCCGAGCTGCACCGGATCCCGCTCCACGCGCTGGCCCCGGACGGCCGCTCGCTCCTCGAACGCGCCCTCGTGACCTACGCCCCCTCCGTCGCCGCCCTGACCCGCCTCACCCGGCGGGGCCCCGCGACGGGCACCCGGTCACTGGTGCTCGGGTACACCCCGGATCCCGAACCCGAGGCCCGCGGCGCGCTCGAAGCGGCGGCGCGGGACGCCGGCGCCCTGCTGGACGCCCCGCCCCACACCGGTCCGGCCGCCACCGCGACCCGGCTCCCCGGCACCTGGGACGTGGTGCAGCTGTCGTGCCCGGGCGTGTTCGACCCGGACGACCCGTTCGGCTCGGGCATCGGGCTCGCCGACGGCCTCCTGACCGGCAGGCGGCTCATGAGCATGGCCGTGGACGCCCGGCTCGTCGTCCTCGGCTCCCACGAACGCGACCCCACGCCGGGTGGCGGCGACGACGTGGCCGCCCTGGCCCACGCGTTCCTCCACGCGGGCGCCAGGTCCGTGCTCCTCCCGCTCTGGCCGGTCTCCGACGAGGTCACCAGGGCCCTGATGCGCGACGTCCACACCAGGCTGCGCTCCGGCATGGGCCCGGCACGGGCGCTGCGGGAGGCCGTACTGGAGCTGCGCGACCTCTACGGCCCCGCCGAGCCCGACCTGTGGGCCCCGTACGTCCTGGTGGGCCTGCCCTCCTGACGAGCGGGCGAGCAGCCTCTACGGTGGGACGCAGCAGAACGCGAGGGGGACGATGGACAGCCGGCGGCCGACTCGCGCTGGACCTGCGCCGGGCCTTCGCCGAGTTGCTCGCGCGGGCCCAGGAGGCCGGCACCGTCCGGGCGGACGTGGACGCCGAGGACGTGCAGGCCGTCGTCGTCGCGGCGATCACCGCCGAGCGGCATCGCGCCGACCCCGAACGGCCGGGGCGTATCGCCGCTGTGGTGCTCGACTGCCTGCTGGTCGCGTAGGACCGGCTCAGTCGCCCAGCCATTTCGAGTCCGGCATGAGCGTGGCCGCGACCAGGTAGCCGAAGAAGCCGATGGCCAGGCCCACCGCGTACGCTCCGAAGACCTCGGGGGTGCCCACCAGCGCGGTCACCGCCCCACCGCCCACAGCGGCCAACACTGGAGCCAGCACCGCCGCGAGGTCGGACAGGCCCGCCGCGCCCTGCCTGCGGCGCAGCGTCCCGTACGTGATCCAGCCGATCACCAGCCCGAAGCAGATCGCGCCGAGCACGGCCATGCGAGGACCTCCTCGTGGTCAGCCGCAACCGTGTCGCGCGGCGGCGGCCCGTGGGTCTGATAGCCGTTCACGATCGCACGAGGCGCGCCCGCCTGGCTAGAGGTAGCTCCTGGTCGCGCTCACCAGATCGGGGGTGGCGTCGCGGGTGTCGAAGTAGAGGGCGGAATCGGGGGTGCGCTCGCGGACATCCTGGTCGCGGATCGCGAACACGGCCGGGACCACCCCCACGTCGCCGTAGCGGCCGGTGACGGCCTCGCCGATCGCCCGGCGTACGTCGCCGACCACGTCACGCGAGGTGTGGCCGGGACCGGAGGCGGCGAGATAGCCCAGCATGCCCGCGAAGCGCAGCTCCGCCTCGGCCGCCGGGCGCTGCTCGGGCAGCACGGGACGGTCCAGCCAGAACACCTTGCCCGCGAGGAACGCCTCGTAGTCGTCGCCCTCGTGGCGGAGCACGCGCGCCGTCTCGGCGAGCAACTCCCCGAACTCGGCCAGCTCCGACTCGGGCGGCAGATCCGTGGTGACGAACAGGGGCACGATCAGCGCGTCGAGCATTGGACTATCCCTCCGTGAGGAGGCTCATCGTAGGACCCGCGACCGACAATCCCGGGTCACGCCACTCTCCGTGGCGGTCTAGCGTTCGGTCCACTCGTCCTGTAACGCCGAGTGCACGATCGAGTCGCGCCACCCGTTCGGCGTGTGCACGTGGTGCCGGATGCGGCCTTCCTCGACCATCCCGGCGGTCAGCATGGCGAGCTGGGCGGGTAAGTTCGCCGGGGAACGGGCGCCCCAGACGCGGTGCAGCCCGAGCTGTTTGAAGCCGAACGACAGTAACAAGCGCACGAGGTCCGTGCCGACCCCGCGTCCCCACTGGTCGGGGTGGAGGCCGAAGCCGATCTCGGCGCTGTGCGGGTGGTCGGCCTCGATGTGCAGGCGGGCCACCCCGATCACGTCGCGGCGGGCCGTGTCGATCACGGCCAGCACGTACAGGCGGCGTGGTTCGGTCGCGGCCGCCTCCTGGGCCTGGGCGACGAGCCCCGCCACCTCGGCCAGGCTGCGGGGCGCGAACGGCATGTGCTGCGTGGCCGTGGTGTCGCCGTAGACCGCGTGCAGCGCGGTCACGTCGGCCTCCGCGACGTCACGGAGGCCGAGCCGTTCGCCGTTGTACACCACCCGCCGCATTTGCAGACGGTAACGCGATTCCTGTGATCTCTACAAGCCCATGTCAAGTGGCGAGTTGACTCCCGTAAGCCCGCGCCACAAGCTCGGCGACGGCGCTGTGCGCGCCGAGCGGCTCCGCGTGCCCGGCATTGATCGAGGCGGCGGCCTGCTCGACGATCCCCGTGGAGGCCTCGTGGCCGATCATGCAGGGCGCGATGGCCAGGCGCTCGGCGCCCGCCGCGCGCAGCCGCTGGGCCGCCATCGCGATGCCCGGCTCGCTGTCGAGCGAGGCCGAGACGACCGGCAGCGTGAGCCTGGAGGCCAGGAGCACCGCCGTGGCCTGCACCGCGTGCACCGCGCGCTCCCCGCCCACCGTGGCCATGATGACGGCGTCCACGGGGCTGGAGACGTTCAGCAGCCGTACGCGGTCGGCCCTGGCCAGGCCGCGCTCGGCGAGCCTGATGTGCAGGGCCTCGGCCAGCAGCGGGTGCGGGCCGAGCGCCTCGGTGACGACGGCGCCGCTGCCGCCGGCCGCGACCGCCTTGCCGATCTCAGCCAGGACGACCGGATCGTCCCAGGTGAGCAGCGGCACGATGACGGCGTCGCGGCCGGAGGGCAGGGAGTCCGCCAGGTCGGTGACGCTCGTCAGCCGCACCTCGATCTGCGGGTGGTCGAGGCGGACCACGGCCGCGATCTCTTCGGCCACGCCGGCCGCCGCGCCGGGGGTGGCGAGCACGAGCATGGGGGCGTCCGGCGGCAGGGACGTGGGCACGGGACGGCGGTGGCGACCGCCGCCCGGCCGGGGGGAACGTTCACGTACAGGCAGGCTCACAGCCGCGCAGTTTATGCGTATTAGGTGGAGGTTGCTCTGTGAATAGGTGGCGATTCCGTCACAACCCAGACGCTGCGCGCAAAAAGAGTCAACCACATCTTGACTACCGCGACGGAACCACGACCGACTGGGGATTCCCGGGGGCGTACACCGTGATGCCCTGCGGCAGCGATTTGAGCTTCTCGATCTCCGCGCACGCCGGGCACTTGTCGTAACCGTCCTGCCTTGCCCGGTTCGCGTCAGCCTCCGCCTTGGCCTGGGCGACCTTCGCCTGCGCCTCGGAGACGGCCGCCGAGGCGGCCAGCGAGCGGTCCACGGCCTGCTGCACCTCGCCCGGCAGCGTCACTTTGGCCAGTGTGAAGCGCAGCCCGGTGAGGAAGTCGCCGCCGAGCGTGGCCGGCAGGTCGCGGGTCAGCGAGGCGTCGACCGCGTTCTGGACCTTGACGATGTTGGCGTTGCTGTCCTGCGGCTTGAGCGTGGAGCTCTCCAGCAGCGAGCAGGACGGCACGAGCTCGGCGCAGCGCATGGCTCCGATCTGGCCGCGCAGCGCGTTGTCGATCACGGGGCGGACCGCCTGGCCGAAGAACGCCGACCAGCCCTCGTCGCCGTCCCACGCGTAGAGCGAGCGGTCGTCCTGGGCGCGGAAGGTGCGGGTGCCGTACTTGTCGTCGAACGTCTTCAGCGTCTGATGGTCCAGGTTCAGCGTGAAGTAGAGGGTGCCTTCGATGCCGAGGTTCACCCCGTCGCTGCTGGGCACCGTCACCACGTCCACGCCGAGCGTCGTGGCCCGCTTGGGGTCGGCGGTGATCGTGTAGAAGCGCTGCTGCGCCGGGTAGAGGTGGGTGGACGACCACATGCCGGTCCAGGTCAGGCCGGAGCCGGGGTTGATCACCTGGCGTACCTGGTTGTCGTCGAGCGGGCCGCCGTCGCGGATGACGGCCACCTCGCCGCCGCCGGTGCTCTCCAGGCCCCCCAGGCCCCCGATGAGCAGGGGGACGGCGATGAGCGCGGCGATGACGATCAGGGCGATTCTCATCAGTACCCCTTCCGCGCGGGCGGCGTTGGCAGCCGCCGCCCGCGGCTTCTCGCGGCGTTTTCCGGCTGAGCTCAGAGCCTCCGGCTCAGGCGAAGGGTCCCACCTGGCCGGGCAGGGAGGCTTTGGCCTTGGGGCCGGGGTCGGGCTGCGCGGCCAGGTCCAGGTCGCGGGTCTCCGGGGCGATGGCCAGGCCCAGGGCCGTGACCGCCAGGGCGACCACCACGTAGATCGACACCGCGACCGTGGTCTGGTACGTGTCGAACAGGCTGAGGGCGATGATCGGGGCCAGGGCGCCGCCGACGATGCCCGCCACCTGATAGCCCATGGAGGCGCCGCTGTAGCGCAGCCGCGTGCTGAACAGTTCGGCGATGAAGGCCGCCTGCGGCCCGTACATGGCGGCGTGGGTGACGAGCGCGACCACGGCGGCCAGCGCGATCAGCGGGAACGATCTGGTGTCGAGCAGCGGGAAGAACGCGAACGCCCACACCGCCGCGCCCACCACGCCCGCGAAGTAGACCGGCCGCCGCCCGAACCGGTCCGACAGCGCGCCGGCCAGCGGGATCAGCACGAGCTGCAGCGCCGACCCGATCAGCACCGCGTTGAGCGCGTACGAACGCGGCAGCTTCAGCACCGTGGTGAGGTAGACGATGATGTACGCGGTGAACGTGTAGAAGGCCACGTCCACCCCGATCCGCGCGGTGAAGGCGGACAGCAGCGCCCGCGGGTGCGTACGCAGCACCTCCAGCAGCGGCATCTCCGCCTTGGCGCCCTGCTCCTTGACCTGGGCGAACAGCGGCGACTCGGTCACCCGCAGCCGCACCCACAGGCCCACGAACACCAGCACGCCCGACAGCAGGAACGGCACCCGCCAGCCCCACGACAGGAACGCCGCGTCGGACAGCGTGAACGACAGGAGCGTCAGCAGCCCGGTGGCCAGCACGTATCCGGCGGGCACGCCGACCTGCGGCCAGCTCGCGTTGAAGCCGCGCCGCCGCCCGTCGCCGTGCTCCAGCGACATGATCACCGCGCCGCCCCACTCGCCGCCGAGCCCCAGGCCCTGCACGAACCGGAGCGCCGCCAGCAGGATCGGCGCGAGCACGCCCGCGCTCGCGTAGCCGGGCAGCACGCCGATGAGGAACGTCGAGACGCCCATCACCAGGAGCGTCACCACCAGCACGGTCTTGCGCCCCGCGCGGTCGCCGAAGTGGCCGAACACGACGCCGCCGAGCGGCCGGGCGACGAACGCCACGGCGTTGGTGGTCAGCGACGCCAGCGTCGCGTTGAACGGGTCGAGCGCGGGGAAGAACAGCTTGGGGAAGACCAGGGTCGCCGCCGTGGTGTAGAGGAAGAAGTCGTACCACTCCAGCGACGTTCCGATCAGGCTGGCGAGGATCACCCGCCGGGTCTGTTGCGCGGAGCCTGTCATTCGATCGCTCCTTGTTCGTCTAGGGGGTCCTCTTCAACATAAGAATCGTTGAACAATTCGACAAGAGGTTTGCTCCATGATTCGCTGTCAAATGTGGATAACGTGGTTGCCGATCTCGCTCAGGACCGCCCCAGGCTGGGCCGCAGCAGCACCGCGGAACGGGTGGCCGACATCCTGCGCGACCGCATCAGCGAGGGCTTCTTCCGTCCTGGGCAGCGGCTGTCGGAGGAGTCGATCTCGGAAGGGCTCGGCGTGTCGCGCAACACGCTGCGCGAGGCGTTCCGGCTGCTCGGCCACGAGCGGCTGCTCGACCACAAGCTCAACAGGGGCGTGTTCGTCCGGCTCCCGTCCGCCGAGGACGTCGCCGACCTCTACCGCGTGCGCCGCGTGCTCGAAGGGGCGGCCGTACGGCGCGGCCCGGCCCCCGAGGCGCTGGCCGTGATCAAGGAGGCCGTGCTCGACGCCGAGCGCGCCGCCGAGCAGGACGACTGGCAGGGCGTCGGCACCGCCAACATCCGCTTCCACCAGGCGCTCGTCTCGCTGAACGAGAGCCCCAGGATCGACGAGGCCATGCGCCAGCTCCTGGCCGAGCTGCGGCTGGTCTTCCACGTGATGGAGAACCCGCGGGCCTTCCACGAGCCGTTCGTCGACCGCAACCGGACCCTGCTCGGGCTCCTCGAGTCGGGGCGGCCCGAGAAGGCCGCCGCGTACCTCGACGACTATCTCGACCACGCCGAACGGCTGCTCATCGAGGCGTACACGCCGTAACGTCTGTGGCATGGACCGGATCTTCACCCTTGACGAGGCCCGCGAGCTGCTTCCCGGCGTCATGCGTGACGCCCGCGAGGTGATCGCCGCCCGCGCCGACCTGGCCGAGATCGACTTCGACCGGCGGGCCACGGGGAGCTCCCCGCTCGGCGGCCTGCCCGAGATCAAGGGGCTGCAGGCCCGCATCGAGGAGATCCTCAGCGGGTGGAACGAGCGGGGGATCGAGGTCAAGGGCATCGCGCCGGTGCTGGTCGACTTTCCCGCCGTGATCGACGGGGTGTCGGTGCGGCTGTGCTGGATCGAGGGCGAGCCGGAGCTGGCCTGGTACCACCGTACGGAGCTCGGCTTCGCGGGCCGCCGCCCGCTGGACCCCGGGAGGGAGTGAGCCGCAGCCGTGGCCGATCTGTGACCAACCGGTCACGTCAAGCGGGTGTCTAACGGGGTGAGCGAAAGGATCACACCGATGAGGCACCCCTCAGCGACCGCGGCCCTGCTGGCGTCGGCGGTCATCGGCGGACTGGGGCTCTCGCCCGGCGCCGCCCACGCCCAGTCGAAGTCCCCGGAGGCCCGCGCCGCCTGGGTCAAGACCTGCACCCACAAGAAGGACGACCTCGACTACCCCTGCGGTCACTGGCAGCTGATCATGCGCGACGGCCGCAAGGTCGCCGTGCCCGGCGCGGCCACCTCGCAGATCGACGCCAAGGGCAACGAGGTCCACGACACCGTCACGTTCGCCATCAGCGCCGACGGCCGCGTGATGGCGTACGAGCGCAAGAGCGACCACCGCCTGGTCGTCCAGCCGATCGCGGGCGGCCCGGCCAGGACGCTGCCCAAGGCGGCGGTCCCCAAGGGCGTCGGCACCTCCGACATCGGCGTCTACCTGTCGCCCAAGGGCGACACGGTCGTGATCGACTACGGCGACGAGCCCGTCCGCCTGCCCGCCAAGGTCATCACGGTCGCGACCGGCAAGATCACGACGCTGCCCCTCGGAGAGGGCATGGGCGGGTTCAGCGGCGACGGCGACGAGGTGCTGACCAAGCGCTACCTGAGCGACAACACGCTCCGCCTGACCGCGCGCCGGCTCGGCGGCGCCTCGGTCAAGGCGACCCCGCCCCAGCTCGTCGCGAACGCCCCCACGCTCGCCCTGGCCCCCGACGGCCGGACGGTGGCCGTGTTCACCTCGGGCAACGCCGACACGAAGAAGCCGCCGAGGGTGCGGACCTACGACCTGGCGACCGGGCAGCTGTCCGGCGGCGCCGACCTGCCGCTCTCGCCCGGCGTGCCGCCGGACCTCGCCTGGTGGGGGCCGGACGGCCTGCTCCACGCGGTGGTGGAGAGCGGTGACGTCGGGGAGACGGCGGTGATACGGGAGCTCACCGTCGATCCCGACTCCGGGGCGCTCAACCGGACCGGCCGATACACGATCAGCAAGACCAGGTACGCCTATGTGAAGGCGGGGGAGTGAACGACATGAAAGCCAAGATCTTCGCGGTCCTCGCGGCCGCCGTCGTCGCGGTGCCGGGGGGCGTCGCGTACGCGGAGCCGCACGCGCACGCGCAGGCACATCGGGGGCACGACAGCGTCCGGTACGCCGCCATCAAGAGCTGCGGCAAGGACGGGGACGCCAAGCCGTGCGGCGACTGGCGGCTCGTCATGCACGACGGCAGCCAGAGCATGCTGCACGACGCCCAGACGGTCGCGCTCGACGTGAAGGGCAAGAAGCTCGTGTACGCCTCGGCGCCCATCGCGGTCAGCGGCAACGGCCAGCGGATCGCGTACCTCACCAAGACCGGCAAGCTGGCCGTGCGCACGCTCGGGGGCGGCGTCAAGCTGTTCGCCAAGGGCGCGCTGCCCCGGGTGGACCAGAACAACATCACCCTGCGCCTGTCCGACGACGGCGCCCGGCTGGCCGCCGTCATCTCCGGCGAGAAGGTCCAGAGCACGCGCGTGTTCGACACCGCCACCGGCGGCCGGCTCGGCTCCGTGCCGGGCAACCTGACCGTGCTGGGCTTCAGCGGCGACGGGGACGAGGTGCTCACCAGCGCCGACGGCGACGAGGGCGTCACCGACCTGGCCGTCTACAGCGACACCGGCGAGCAGCTCGTACGCGGCACGCCGCCGCAGGTCGTGTCGTCCAACTCGCCGCAGGCGCTGTCCGCCGACGGCCGCACGGTCGCGGCCCTCGTGGCGGGGAACAAGCCGCAGCTCGTCCTGTACGACATGCAGAGCGACCAGGTCGTCGGCCGTAAGAAGCTCAACCTGCCGGCCGGGGACGTCGACATGGTCGACTGGACCGGGGACACCCAGGTGACCGTCCACCTGGTCCAGTACCAGGAGAGCGGCAACAAGATGACCATCGTCCAGATCGACACCGAGACGGGCGCGGTCAAGGTCCGGGACCGGTATCGGATGCTGAAGGGCATGTTCGTCTTCGCGGCGTGCGGCGGCTGACGCGGCGCGGGGCCCGGGGAGGCGGCGGGGATTCCCCGGGCCCGCACTGGCATAACCTTCTCGAGATGGAGGTTCACTCGACCAAGGCGATGGCCGCCAGGGCCGTCGACCTGTGCGTGGCACTGCTGCACGAACGGCCGTCCGTCGAGTCGGTGTCGCGGGTCCTGCGCGACCACGGGGAGAGCGGGGACCTCGACCTCGGTGAGGCCGACGTGACGGCGATGCGGGCGGCGGCGGCGCGGCTGCGCGAGGTCCTGGGCGCGGCCACCGTCGGCGAGGCGGCCGACCTGCTCAACCGGCTGCTCGCCGGATCGGCCCGAGCGCCCAGACTCACCAGCCACGGGGGCACGACGAGCTGGCACGTGCACGTCGACAGCGAGGACGACGCGCCGTGGGGGGAGTGGTTCCTGGCGTCGTCGGCGATGGCGCTGGCGGTGCTGCTGGCCGACCATCAGCGCATTCCGGGCGGGCTGTGCGCCTCTCGGGGGTGCGGGCGGCCGTACCTGGACCTCGGGGGCGGCAGCCCGCGACGCTACTGCAGCACCCGCTGCGCCACCCGCGAACGCGTCGCCGCCCACCGCTCCCGCACCTCACCGCCCGCCTCGGGCTGAGCGCGACGCTTCTCCCGGGGATCCCTTGTCGCGGCGCCCGGCCGTGAGTACGGCCACGGCGACGGCCTGCAGCACAGCCCCCGCCACCAGGGCCGAGCTCGCCGAGTACGCCGCCAGCGGTCCGGCCAGCGCGGACCCGATCGCGAACGAGGTGATCTTCAGGCTGGCCCCCGTGGTGAACACCTGGCTGCGCAGGCGGGCCGGCGCCTCGCGGTGCCGTACCGAGAACAGCGCGGTGAGCTGCGGCCCCTCGCCCGCTCCCGCCACCGCCGCGGCGACCACCGCAGCCCAGAACGTCCCGGCCCCGGCCGCCAGCGCCATCCCCGCGCCGAGCACCGCCGTCCCCCGGACCAGGACGCGGTCCCACCGCCGCACCCGGCCCCACGCGGCGATCACCGCGTTCGCGGCCAGCCCGGACGCGGCGGTGACGGCCAGCAGCAGCGCGCCGTGGCCGCTCTGGCCGGTGAGCTCGGCGCCGAGGACGGGAGCGGACACGACCAGCATGGCCAGGCCGCAGCACGAGACCGCGGACCCGGCCGTCGCCCGGCGCAACGTCGCGTTCCGCCAGATGACGGCGAACCCCTCGATCAGCTCCACCCGAATCGCCCGCCCGCGACCGGCCGCGCCACCGTCGCCGGGCGAGCCGGGCGAGCCGGGTGCGGCGGGCGAGCCGGGTGCGGCGGGGTGAGCGCACGCGGTGGCGGGCGAGGCGGGTACGGCGGCGGGTGCGGCCGAACGGGCTCGTACGGGAGGCAGGCTCCAGGCGGCCGGCAGCGCGGCGACGAGCAGTCCGGCGCACACCAGGACCGTCGCGGTGCCTCCGCCCGCGCTCGCCACCAGCCCCACCACGGCGGGACCGGCCAGCCCGGCCACGTTGTAACTCATGGAGTCGAGCGCGTTGGCCCTGCTCAGGCGTTCGGGACCGGCCACCCGGGGCAGTTGCGCCGTCCAGCCGCCGGTCAGCGCGGGCCCCAGCAGCCCGGCCACGACCGCCACGCCGATCAGGGCCGCGTCCGGCACCCGGCCCAGCCCGTACAGGACCAGCAGGAGCCCGGTCGCGTACCCGAGGAGGCAGCACGCGAGCAGCCGCCCCGGCCGCCGCGCCCGGTCGAGCAGCACCCCGAGCAGCGGCCCTCCGAACGCGGCCGAGACGGTCAGCCCTGCCAGCAGCCAGGACGCCGTCAGGGGAGACCCGGTGACGGCCAGCCCGGTGACCAGGAGCGCGGGCCCGGACATCTCGTCCCCGGTGCGCGCGGACACCGCACCGGCCATGTAACGGTATAACACGGTGAAGACGTTACAGGACGGCGAGCGCGAGCCGGCCCGGCCCGTGCGCCGCGCGGACCGGGCCTGTGGCCGGGGTCAGGCCGAGCTGGTGATGACCGCGAAGCGGGCGCCGTAGGGGTCGGCGAGGAAGGCCATGCGCCCGACTTCCTCCACGTCCGTCGCGGGAGCCCGCAGCGTGCCGCCGAGCTGCTGCGCCAGCGCCGCCGTGGCGTCGCAGTCGGGCACCTCGAAGTACGGCAGCCAGTGCGGGCTGTCACCGGGCTGGAGCTGGACGATCCCGGCCATCGCCGAGGCCTCACCGCCGTCGGCGGGTGAGACGACGGGGTAGGAGATGTCGCCCATCGGCAGGTCCTCGACGCGCCAGCCGAAGACCGACTGGTAGAAGGCCCGGATGCCGGCGGGGTCGGGAGTGTAGAGCTCGATCCAGCCGAGCGAGCCAGGCTTGGTGACCATGCCGAGCCCCTTCGTCCGGCCCGGCTGCCACACCGCGAACGCGGCCCCCGTGGGGTCGGCGAAGACCGCCATGCGGCCCTGGCCCTCGACATCGCTCGGCGGGAAGAGCACCGTGCCGCCCGCCTGCTCGATCGTCTTGGCGATCACGTCGACGTCGGGCACCTGGAAGTACGTCAGCCACGCCGGGGTCCAGCCCTCCTGCGTCACCTCGCTGATCCCGGCGACCGTCTTGCCGTCGACCTGGCAGAAGCGATACTGCATGTACTCGGGGCCCAGCGTGACGGACTCCCAGCCGAACAGCCCCGTGTAGAAGACGTTCGCCGCCTCCGCGTCGGGGGTGTTGACCTCGATCCAGCAGGGGGCTCCCGGCAGGTAATCGGTGGTGAGCATGGCCTGCTCCTTCGTGTGACGAAGCGATGGGTGGCCTCTTCGCCTCACGGTGCGGGCTGAGGGCGGCGATGCCACTCGTATCCGGCGATTGCCAGCCTCGCACGACCCCTCGGCAAAGGCGAGCCGACACCCCAGTCGAATGCGTGTTTGAACAAAGGCATACACTTGACCGCATGACAGCCTCGTTCCAAGCATCTCTGCTCGGCCTCGACGAGGAGCTCGGGGTCGGGCCACTCGGCGTCACGGTCCGCAGGACACACCTCGACCACGGCGCCTGGATCGACCTGCGGCCGGGCTGGCTCACGGGAGCCGACACGCTGTTCGAGCGGCTGGCCGGGACGGTGCCGTGGCGGGCGGAGCGGCGGCGCATGTACGACCGGGTGGTGGATGTGCCGCGGCTGCTGAAGTTCTACGACGAGGACGAGACCCTGCCGGATCCGGTGCTCGAGGACTGCCGCCGGGCCCTCGACGATCACTACGGTGCGGAGCTGGGGGAGCCGTTCCGTACGGCGGGGCTCTGCTTCTACCGCGACGGGCGCGACAGCGTGGCCTGGCACGGCGACACGATCGGGCGGGGGAGCACCGAGGACACCATGGTGGCGATCATCTCGGTCGGCACCCCCCGCCCGCTCCTGCTCCGGCCCCGCGGCGGAGGGCCGTCCATCCGGCGGGATCTGGGACACGGGGATCTGATCGTGATGGGCGGGAGTTGCCAGCGCACGTGGGAGCACGCGATCCCGAAGACCTCCCGCCCGGCGGGGCCGCGCATCAGCATCCAGTTCCGCCCCCGCGGCGTACGCTGACACCCCCCCTACGCGGTTATCGGAGGGTCAGACGGGCGAGGCGGCCCTGGTCGCCGGAGGCCCAGCAGGAGAGGTCGCGGGTGCAGGACACCGTGTCGAACGATCCGTTGTCGAAGGTCTCCCAGGCGCGCCCGCCCGACCACGTCACGTCGCTGCCCGAAGGCCCCACCGCGATGGCGGCGAACGGCAGGTGGGGGAGCCACGCCACGCCGGAGCGGTAGGCGGGCGGCGGGGTGGTGGCGGGTTGCCAGGTGGTGGCGCCGTCCCGGGTGAGGGCGGCGGCGCTGGGGGAAGGCTGGTCGGGGCGGTAGTCGCCGCCGACCGCGAGGCCGTGGTGACGGTCGCGGAAGGCCAGGCCGAAGACGCCGCGGGCCGGGTCGCCCGCGGGGATCGGGGTGTCGGAGACCGTCCAGGTGCGTCCGCGGTCGCCCGAGTGGAACACCCGTGACCGCTCCGCCCCGCCGGTGGCCAGCCAGGCGTCCCGGCCGCCCGCGGTGACCAGGCACTGCCCGCTCGCCGCGAACCCCGCCTCGCCCGTCAGCGCCTGCGGCATCCCGTCGGCCGGCAGCACCCGCCAGCTCCGCCCGCCGTCGTCCGTGGCCAGGATCCGGAACCTGCCGTCCACCGGGTCGCTCATGGCCAGCCCGTGCCGCCGGTCGAAGAAGGCCAGGCAGTCGTAGAAGGCCCGGGGCTCGTCGTTCCTGAACGTCTCCGTCCACGTGCGCCCGCCGTCCTCCGTCCGGTAGACGCGCGAGTCCGTACCCTCCCCGATCGACAGCGCCACGGCCCTGCGCTCGTCGAACGCCTCGATGTCGCGGAACTGGAGCGCGGAGGTGTCGGGCGGGGAGACGTTCTGCCAGCTCCGCCCGCCGTCGACGGTCCTCAGCACGGTGCCGCCCGAGCCCGAGGCCCACACCACGTCCCGGCTGACGGGCGACAGGCCGCGCAGGCGCGCGGTCACCCCGGTCTCCTTGAGCTCCCAGCCGAGCTTGGGGGTTCCGGCGTGGGCGGCGGGGACCGGGGCGGCGAGTACGGCGGCGGCGGCTGACAGCGCACTCAACGCGATTCGAAGCTTCATGTCGGGCAAACTAGTCCAAAGGATCAACACCGTCCATGGTGTCCGCCCGGGCTTCGGTCAGGCGGACTCGCGGGCCGCACCCCACGACAGCAGCGCCTCCGCCGTGTCGAAGCGGCGGCTGGAGTCCGACTCGCCGAGCAGCACGCCCACCAGCGTGTGGCCGCGCTTCTCGCCCGCGAACGCCAGCGTGAACCCGGCCGCCCGGGTGAACCCGGTCTTCAGCCCGATCGCGCCCGGCGTCCCGAGCATCTTGTTGGTGTTGCGCCAGCTGTACGAGCGGTGCTCGGAGGTGGCGTCCAGCGAGTGGTACCGGGTCCCGGCCACTTCCTTGATCAGCGGCACCAGCACGGCCTTGGCCGCCAGCATGCTCTGGTCGCGGGCGGTGGAGTAGCCGTCCCCGCCGCGCTTGGGCAGGCCGTCGGCGTTGACGTACTCGGTGTCGTTCATGCCCAGCTCGCGGGCCGTGGCGTTCATCTTGCCGACGAAGCCGCCGACGCCGGGGCCGTAGGTGCGGGCGAGCGCGTGGGCGGCGTCCGCGCCGGAGGGGAGCATGAGGCCGTACAGGAGCTCGCCGACGGTGAGGCGGTCGCCGGGCCGCAGGTCGGCGGTGGTGCCGCCGCCGTCCTCCGCGTACTGGACGTCCTCCCGCTTGACCTGCACCACGTCCGTGGGCTTGGCGGTCTTCAGGACGACGTACGCGGTCATCATCTTGGTGACGCTGGCGATCGGGAGGCGGTCGTCGGCGTTCTTGCTGAACAGTTCCTTGCCGGACGAGACGTCCATCAGGTAGGCGGCGCTGCCGTACACCGAGGGCGCGTCCTGCTGGACGGCGTGGACGGGTCCAGCGGCGGGCGCGGCGGCGGGGGCGCTGGCGTGTGCGGGTGCGGTGAGCCCCGTGACCAGGGCAAGGGCACCTGCCGCAGCGGCCAGGTGGGCTTTCCGGATACGCATCGCTCCAGATTGCCGCGCCCTTTGAGATGCTTTTGCCGAAATGGGCGATATTTCGTGACAAAGGGCGCGGAAAGCCCGGCCATGTCGAAGGAATCGGTCAGGTAAATCTTTTCCCGGACGTCCAGAAGTTGTCGGCCACGCGCTCACCCGCCAGCAACTCCGAGAACAAATCCTCCCACAATGGCATCACCAATTCAGGCGCGTACGCACGCGACGCTTTGTGCGCCGCCTTCCCCATCCGCACCCGCAGCTCCCGGTCACCCATGACCCGGCTCAGCGCGGCGGCCAGCGCGTCCACGTCCCGCGGCGGCACGAGCACGCCGTCCACCCCGTCCGTCAGCACGTCCCGGGGCCCGGTCGGGCAGTCGAAGGCGACCACGGGCAGCGCGTGCGTCATGGCCTCGATCATCACCATGGGCAGGCCCTCGAACCGGGAGCTCAGCGCGTACACGGAGGACTCCGCCAGCTCCCTGTCCAGCCGGTCGGTGCGCCCGGCCAGCGACACGTGCTCGCCCAGCCCGAACCCGTCGATGAGCCCCTGCAACTGGCCCTTGCGCGGCCCGGTGCCGAAGATGCGCAACCGCCATTCCGGATGTTCCCGCACCACCTGCGCGAAGGCCGTGATGAGCAGGTCGAACCCCTTCTGCGGCACCAGCCGCCCGGCCGCGACCACGACGGGATTGACCTGCTGGGAACGTTCCTGGTCGGCCTGATGGGCCGCGTTCGGGATCTGCACGATGGGGGTCGAGGGCAGCAGGCGCTGGTACTCGAGGCGGTTGGTGCGCGTCAGCACGGTGACCGCGTCGAACCGGCCGTAGTGGCGGGCGATCTCCCTGCGGATGGTGTCGGGGTACGCCGACAGGTTCATGTGCTCCTGGGCGACCCTGACGACGTCCTTGGCGGCGCGGCGGGCGGCGATCAGGTTCAGGGCTGGCCTGGTGGTCACGAGGACGCCGTCGCGCAGGCCGGAGACGTACTCCATCGCCGCCCACTCCACCCGCTCGGTGAAGTAGTCGGCCGCGAACTCGCCCCTCGGCACGATCTGGCCGCGTACCTTTCGCCAGGCCCGGCGCCCGAACGAGTCCGGCACCCTGCCGCCGCGCTGGTCCACAAGCGCGTTGATCCCGACCCGCGGGTCGAGCGCGAACTGGGGGGTGTCGCGCCGCCGCACCAGGCTGACCAGCTCGACGTCGTGGCCCGCGGCGGCCATCGCGTTGGCCTGGTTGACGACGGTGCGGATGGTGCCGCCCATGCCGTACGCGTGCAGCATGAGGTAGCGGATCTTCACGTGAGGTACCCCCAGGTCCGGCACATGGGTTTCAGCGCGTCCGGGACCTGGTCCGCGGAGGGGAGCTCCCGCGCGGGCTGCACGGCGCCGGAGCGGATCTTGTCGCGCCAGTCCCCGAGGCCCTTCTCCAGGACGGACTGCTTCCCGTAGGCGAGCATCCCCGCTTCCCACTCCAGGCCCAGGAAGTCGCAGATCTCGCGGGTCACCTTCTCCGGGTCGGCGCTCAGCTCCTCGTACCTGACGGTCAGGCCGGGCAGGGCTGACCTGGCCCGTTGCACGGCCTTCATGTACCGCAGCGCGTCCAGCGCGGCCTCCTCGGGGGTGCGCCTGTCGGGGCTGGCCTCGTGCCAGGACGCGGCGATCGAGGCGGGGTGGCGGAGCAGGAAGACGAAGCGCGCGTCGGGCCAGCAGGCGGCGATGCGCTGGTAGGCGAAGGCGTTCGCGGGGGTCTTGTCCACGATGAACCGTTTGCCGCTGCGTACCAGCTCCCGGTGCAGGACGCGGTCCCACAGCAGATGCTCCAGATCGGCCTGGTTGTGCCCGAGGGCCGCCATCGCCTTGGCCGCCAGGCTCGTGTCGAACTGCACGCGGAGGCGGCGTACGTGCAGCTCGTGAGGGGCGTGCAGGGCGGAGTGGGCGTTCAGAATCGCGCGCAGGAGCGTCGAACCGGACCGCACGGGGGACAGGAGGAACACGGGGGAGTCGAGCAACCGGTCGGTCACCGGATCCGCGGGCGGTCTGATCTCGGGAACGGGCTGGGGAGGAGCCGCTTTTCCTACACGTTCGATCTGGAATCCGGTGAACCTGACCAGCGCTTTGTTCATTTTGCGCTGCCAGTTCATGCCGAGGGAGACTACCCATCGTTCCTGGCAATTCCCTGGCAACGGTAAACGGCGGACGTAATCTGATATTTACCGATACGCTCGCGCGCGTGGACGATCTCGATCGCGTTTCCTGGGGCAAGCTGAAGCACGCCTACGGCCGGGCCACGGACGTGCCCGGCCAGATTCGGGCGCTCGCGTCCGCCGACGAAGGCGAGCGCCAGAAAGCCATGTCGGCGCTCTACGGCAACATTTTCCACCAGGGCACGCGCTTCCCGGCCACCCCGCACGCGGTGCCGTTCCTGGCCCGCCTGGCCGCCGACCCCGCCACGCCCGATCGCGAGCTGATCCTCCATCTGCTCGCCTCCCTGGCCCTCGGCTACGAGGAGGGCCACCTGCCGGAAGGCGTCGGCATCGCGCGCTGGCGCGAGGAGAGCGCGGGCGTGCAGTCCAGGAGCAAGGAGGAGGCCGACGCCCACCTCGAGCAGTGGGTGGCCGAGGCGCCGAACGACGCCGTCCGCAGGGACCGGGCCTACGTCCGGCAGACGTACGACCACAAGCTGGAGCGCATGTTCGACGCCGCCATGCTGGCCTCCTACGACGCCGTCAGGGAGAACCTGCCGATCTCCCTCCTGACCGACGGGGATCCGCACGTCAGGACGGCCGCGGCGTACCTCGTGAGCTGGTTCCCGGAGGAGGCGGACACCACCGGGCCCGCGCTCGCCGGCCTCGTCGAGGCCGACGCCGAGCCGGTCACGGTCGCGACGGCGATGTTCGCGCTCTCCCTGCTGCCCTGGCCGACAGAGGCGTCGGCAGGCGCGCCGACAGGGGCGCCGGCAGGGGCGATCGAGCCCGGGCTCGGCCACGCCGACGGCCTCGTGCGCGACGCCGCCGCGCTGGCGCTGGTCAACCTGTACGGCGAGGACGCGCCCCCGAAAGCTCGCGACGCCGTCGTCAGGCTGCTCACCGCCACCGGCGACACCCCGCTCCCGTACGCCGAGGGCGACCTGGCCACGCTGGCCGCCCGCGTCAGCAAGCGACGCCTGCCCGGTGAGGCGCCCGCCAGGGCCCGGGCCCTCATCGCCCGCCTGGCGGCCGCCAAGCCCGTGGACGCCTTCCCGATCGCGGGCGACCTCCTGGAGACCGTCGCGGACGCGCCGGAGCTACGGCGGGCCGCCCTCACGGCCATCGCCGACCTGAGTGACGACGCGTGGAGCTGGATCAACCTCCAGGAGGTCCTGCGCGCCCACGGCGTCCCGGACGACCGGGACGCCCTGCGGGCGCACCTGCGGGATCACTGACCGGCCAGGCCGGTGTGGGCGACGCCGCGTACGATCTGCCGCTGGAAGAGCACGAACACCACCAGCAGCGGCAGCCCGGCCAGCACGACCGAGGCCATGATCTGCGCGTACCGCAGCCCGAACGTCCCCTGCACCACGTTGGCCAGCCCGACGGGCAGCGTCATCGTGTTCGGGTCGGTGGAGACCAGGAACGGCCAGAGGAAGTTGTTCCAGGTCGTGATGAACGTGAAGATCGACACGGCGGCCAGCACCGGGCGCGACAGCGGCAGCACGATCGTGAAGAACACCCGCCACCGCCCGGCCCCGTCCACGAAGGCCGCCTGCTCCAGCTCCGGCGGCACGTCCTGGAAGAACTTGAACAGCACGTACACGATCAGCGGCGCCGCCACCTGCGGCAGGATGATCGCCCACCAGGTGTCGACCAGCCCGAGCGCCACCATCTCCGCGAACAGCGGCGCGATCAGCACGTGCGGCGGCACCATGATCCCGGCCAGGATCACCGCGAGCAGCACCCGCTGCCCCTTGAACTGCGTGCGCGCGAACCCGTAGGCCGCCATCGCCGAGAACAGCACGGTCAGGAACGTGACGATCACCGCGGTGACGGTCGAGTTGATCGCCCACTTGACGATGCCGCCGGTGCCCAGGACCAGCCGGTACGAGTCCAGCGTGATCTCGCTGCCGAACCACTGCAGCGGGACCTTCGTGGTCTCGGTCTCCGGCTTGAGCGAGGTGGCGATCGCCCAGGCGATGGGCGCGAGCCAGACGACCGCCAGGGCCAGGGCGACCACCAGCAGGACGAGCTGGCTGAAGCTGAACCGCTTGGTCATGACGAGACCTCCGTCCGCTTGCGGAACAGCCGCAGCTGCGCCAGAGAGACGATGACGATCAGGACGAACAGGATGTACGAGACGGCCGAGGCGTAGCCGGTGCGGTAGCCGGTGAAGCCGACGTCGTAGGCGTACTCGATGATCGGCCTGGTGGAGTCCTGCGGCCCGCCGGCGGTCATCAGGTAGATCTGGTCGAACACCTTCAGCGACGCCAGCAGCTGCAGCACCACGATGAGCGCGGTCGTGCGGCCGAGCAGCGGCAGGGTGATCGAGCGCAGCCTGTCCCAGGCCGAGGCGCCGTCGATGGCGGCGGCCTCGTACAGGTGCTGCGGGATCGACTGCAGCGCGGCCAGGTAGAGCAGGAAGTTGAAGCCGACCGTCCACCAGACCGTGGTCAGCACCATCGACCACATGGCGACCGACGGGTCGCCCAGCCACAGCGTGTCGGTGCCGAGCGTGCCGTTGAGCAGGCCGTAGTCGGGCGGGTAGATCATCTGCAGCCACAGCAGCGACACGACGGCGGACGGCAGCAGGAACGGCCCGAAGAACGACAGCCGCCACAGCCACTGCACGAACCGCAGGTGGTGCACCAGCAGCGCGAACCCGAGGCCGAGCAGCACCAGCGGGACCGTGCTCAGCACGGTGAACACCAGCGTGTTCCACAGCGAGTGCCACATGCGCGGGTCGGCGAACGCCTCGGCGTAGTTGGCGAACCCGACCAGGTGGTTGTTGCCGCCCGCGATGTTCACGCTCGACAGGCTCATCCGGAAGCCGAGCACCGTCGGCCAGACCAGGAAGGCCAGGTAGATCAGCAGGAACGGCGCCACGAACAGCAGCCCGTGCTGCGTCCAGCCACGCCGGACCTTCGCCTGGGCGACGGGGGCGGCGGTCGCGCGGGCCGCGACGGTTGTCATGCGCCCTCCTTCGTCGGTCGCACGACCAAGGTGCCGTGTTCATTGGTGACCTCGACAAACCCGGTCATTGGCGCTCCTCGGCGGGGAAGGGGTTCGGGGCGGACAGCAGCCGGTCGAGCGCCGCCTTGGCCGCGGCCAGGCCCTCCTCCGGCGTGTGGTCCCCGGTGATGACCGGGGAGAAGGCCTGCCCGAACTCGAGCCACAGCCGCGACGCCGACCCGGTGAACCACACCTGCGGGTCGAGCGCGACGTCGGTGATGACCGAGCGGTACTCCGACTGCGGCTGGAGAGACAGGTACTCGGGCTCCTCCAGCGCCGGCAGGTACGCGGGCACGTGCCCGGCGACCGCCCAGTCCGCGCTGTTCTTGACCAGGTAGGCGATGAACCGGTACGTGGCCCGCTCCACCTCGGGGTCGCGGTTGCGCTGGTGCGGCAGCACGAACGAGTGGCAGTCGGCCTGCGCCGCCCCCGAGCCGAACACGTTGGGGAACCGGGTCATGCTGAACGGCGTCTTGCGCTCCTTGAGGCCGGTGGTCTCCCAGTCGCCGTTCCACAGGAACGCGGCCTGGCCGTTGGTGAAGTTGGCCACCGAAGCCCCGTAGTCGGTGCGCCGGTCGCACAGCCCCTCCTCCCCGAGCCGGCGCATGAACCGCAGCACCTCGAGCGCCTTGGCGTCGTCGATGGCGATCTTGGTGCCGTCGTCCGACAGCAGCGTGCCGCCGCTCTGCGGGTAGAGCGAGTACCACACGCGCCAGGGGCCCACGGTGCCGATGCCGAGCGCGTCGTAGGCCAGCGGGGGCTTGCCGCCCATCACCTCCTTGGCCTTGTTCAGCGCCGCCACCAGCTCGTCCACGCCCGTCGTGGGCTTCAGCTTGCCGTCGGGGCCGAGCAGCCCGGCCTTCCCGCAGATGTCGGTGTTGTAGTACTGCACCATTGGGTGGGCGTCGAACGGGATCGCGTACAGCACCCCGTCGAGGTGGGCACGCTCCCAGATGGGCGGGCTGAAATCGGCGGCCCGCAGGCCGGCCTCCTCCAGCAGCTTCACGTTGATGGGGTCGAGGATCTGCCCCGCGCCGATCCCGGCCAGGCGGGCCAGGTGGAAGGTGGCCAGATCGGGGGAACGGCCGCCGGAGCCGGCCATCGCGATCTTCGTGTAGTACGGCTCGCCCCAGGCGAGCACGTTCTCCTCGACGAAGACGTCCGGGTTGTCCTTGGCGAACGCCTGGACCATCTTGTTCATGATGATCCCGTCGCTCGCGCCGAGGAAGTGCCAGTACTGGACCCGGGTCTGGGACGAGCCGAGCCCGACGGGGATGGCGCATCCGGCGGCGGCGCCGGCGAGTGCGAGGCTTCCGCCGAGAAGCAGGCGGCGGGAGATGTGAGGGGGATCTTGCACGGTGGCCTCTCCTGCGAGCTGTCGCTTTCCGCTGAGGTCGGGGGCCGTTTGTTTCGTTGGGGTTACCCGAGTGTTAGCGGTAACAACCGGCGTGTCAAGTCCCCTCCCTGACCAGCGCCACCTGGTGGTGCACCCCTTGACCGGCCTCCTTGTTATCGCTAACAATCTGGATCACGTAACGCCCGCGAAACCCAGGAGATCTCTCCGTGCACCAGGCAAAACTCACGCTCGATCCCGCGTTCAAGGTCGCCCCGGTCCGGCGGCGCACCTTCGGCACGTTCGTCGAACACCTCGGGCGCTGCGTCTACACCGGCATCTACGAGCCGGGCCACCCGTCGGCCGACGAGGACGGCTTCCGCGGCGACGTGCTCGACCTGACCCGGGAGCTGGGGGTGTCCACGGTCCGCTACCCGGGCGGCAACTTCGTCTCCGGCTACCGCTGGGAGGACGGCGTCGGTCCCGTCGATCGGCGCCCCCGCCGGCTGGACCTGGCCTGGCACAGCACCGAGACGAACGAGGTCGGCGTGGACGAGTTCGTCCGCTGGTGCCGCAAGGCCGGCGTCGAGCCCATGATGGCGCTCAACCTCGGCACCCGCGGCATCGAGGCGGCCCTCGACCTGCTGGAGTACTGCAACCACCCGTCCGGCACCGCGCTGTCCGACCAGCGCATCGCCAACGGCTCCAAGGAGCCGCACGCGATCAGGATGTGGTGCCTGGGCAACGAGATGGACGGCCCCTGGCAGACCGGGCACAAGACCGCCCACGAGTACGGCCGGCTCGCCGCGGAGACCGCCCGCGCCATGCGCATGGTGGACCCGTCTTTGGAACTGGTCGCCTGCGGCAGCTCCAGCTCCAGCATGCCGACCTTCGGCGCGTGGGAGGCCACGGTGCTGGAGGAAACGTACGACGTGGTGGACTACATCTCCTGCCACGCGTACTACGAGGAGAAGGACGGCGACCTGGGCAGCTTCCTGGCATGCTCGACCGACATGGAGTACTTCATCCGCTCGGTCGTGGCCACCGCCGACTCCGTCGGCGCCAGGCTGAAGTCGCGCAAGCGGATCGACCTCTCCTTCGACGAGTGGAACGTCTGGTACCTGTCGCGCTTCCAGAACGCCGCGCCGCCCGCCGACTGGCCGATCGCGCCGAGGCTGCTGGAGGACCACTACCACCTGGCCGACGCCGTCGCCTTCGGCGGCCTGCTGATCACCCTGCTGCGCAACAGCGACCGGGTCACGGCAGCGTCGCTGGCCCAGCTCGTCAACGTCATCGCGCCCATCGTGACCGAGCCCGGCGGGCGGGCGTGGCGCCAGACCACCTTCCACCCGTTCGCGCAGGCGTCCCGGCTCGCGGCCGGCGACGTGCTGCGGGTGGAGCCGGTGTCGCCGTCGTACGAGACGGCGCAGTTCGGCGAGGTGCCGCTGCTGCACGCGGTGGCCACGCACTCGGAGGAGGGCACGACGCTGTTCGCCGTCAACCGCTCCACCGACGGGCCGCTCTCCCTGGAGATCGACACCCGGGCGCTCGGCGGCGCCCGCATCGTCGAGGCCACGACCCTGACGGACCCGGACGTCTACGCCCGCAACACGGCCGACGACCCGGACCGGATCGCGCCCCGGGCCAACCCGGACGTGGAGCAGGACCCGGCCCGCGTGCTCCTGCCCCCGGTCTCCTGGAACGTGATCCGCCTGGCCCGCCCGTAACCACCACCCCACCGGGCTGACCACTGGCGCTCAGCCCGGCACCTTCGCGGGGCTGACCGCTCATGCTCGGCCCCGCACCTTCCCGGGGCTGACCGCCGATGCTCGGCCCGGCACCTGCGCCGGGCTGAGCACGGGACCACGCCGCAGACTTCACCGGCGGATCCTCGCCTCCGGTCCTTGCCGCCTCCTACGCCTCCGGGGCCGGGGCGGTGCTCTCCCTCACGACCAGCTCGGGCTCCACCAGCCGCCGCGCGTCGACCGACGCTCCCGCCATCCGGTCCAGCAGCAGGTGGAAGGCGTGCCGGCCCACCTCGTGGAAGTCCTGGCGTACGGTCGTCAGCGGCGGCCAGAAGTAGGCCGACTCGGGGATGTCGTCGAACCCGACCACGCTCACATCCTCCGGCACCCGCCGCCCGGCCTCACGCAGGGCGCGCAGCACGCCGAGCGCCATCTGGTCGTTGGCCGCGAACACGGCGGTGACCTCCGGATTCGGGGCCAGCTGCTGCCCGAGCTGGTAGCCGGAACGCGAGCTCCAATCACCCCGCAGCACGTCGGGCACCGGCCGGTCGGCGGACTCCAGCACGCCCTGCCACCCCTCGATGCGCCCGTTCGCGTCGAGCCAGTCGGCGGGCCCGGCCACGTGCCACACCGTGCGATGGCCGAGGCTGAGCAGGTGCCGGGTGGCCCTGGCCGCGCCCGTACGCTGATCGACCTTGGCCACGGGCACGGGGATGTCGTCCCCGGCGTCGACCGCGACCACGGGCATCTCGGCCGGCAGATGCCGCAGCCCGTCGGCGGCCGACTCGTGCGGCGCGACGATGATCACGCCGTCCACGGCCTGGTCGCGCAGCCGTTCCACGCCCTCCTCCATCGACTTACGGCTGAGCGAGGGCAGGCTGGCGATGCTCACGTTGAACCCGGCGTTCCTGGCGGCCT
Organism: Nonomuraea sp. NPDC004186; assembly: GCF_053603495.1. NCBI lineage: Bacteria > Bacillati > Actinomycetota > Actinomycetes > Streptosporangiales > Streptosporangiaceae > Nonomuraea > Nonomuraea sp. NPDC004186. The sequence continues at coordinate 52,715 of NZ_JBSGFQ010000027.1, forward strand.
GCTCGATGCAGTAGAGCGTGGAGGCGGGCCCGTACAGGGTGGTGTCGATGCTCACCACCCCGAGCACCCCGGACCGCCCGGTGACGAGCTGGCGCGCGGCCTGGTTGGGCCGGTAGTCGAGCTCCTGTACGGCGGCGAGCACGCGCGCCCTGGTCTCGGCCCGCACCCGATCCGGCGCGTTGAGCACGCGCGACACGGTCATGGCCGAGACTCCGGCGAGCACGGCTACGTCCATGAGCACCGCAGGCCTGCCGTCCCTGGATCTCACGGAGGCTCACCCCCTTGCCGATAACGCTAACAGCCGCCGACCCCGAACGCGCGGACCATTATCACCGCCCGGCCCGCCTCCAGAAAAGCACGGCCTTCCACGACGGGGCCGCTCCGCACCCGGGATTCCAGCCAGCGCCTCCCAGGGAGCTTCCGCCCCCTTCGACCCCCGAAAACCTCCGCTCGTCGGGAGCCCCCCGATACGTGGTTGCCGAGCGGGCCTGCTGGAGCCCGCCCGGATACCCCGCTCGCCACTCCCGTGGGAGCGCGCCCCGATCCCGACGAGATTGCGCTGAGCACCACTCAGGGACGGCGCTGTTTCAGGCGCCTTCGACGATGTTCCACAGCATGCTGTGGAACTTGGCATGCTCGGAAGCCGGGATGGCGGCGAGGCGTTCGCTGATGGCCGCGTCGCGGGCCACGGCGACCTGGTTCTTCACCTCGACGCCCCTCGGCGTGGTCGCCGGAATGCGGACGCGCCGGTCGCGTTCGGAGACGTTGCGGACGATCAGGCCGTCCTTCTCCAAGCGGTCGATGATGGCCACCAGCGTCGTCTTGTCGATGTCGAGCTCGCGGGCGATCTCGAGCTGAGTGCGTTGCGAGCCGTCGCTGACCAGGGCGAGGACGAGCCAGTCCCGCAGGTCGGCGAGGCCGGCCGCGCGCGACACCCTGTTGAAGGCCTCCTTGAGCGCCTCGGCGGCGCGATGGGCCAGCCAGGTCAGGTCTTCGGCCGGCACGGAGCGGTCACTGTCTCGGGGCACGAGGGGATGCTATCGCATGCTCCTCGGATAGTCCTGTCTCATATCGTCTTTCTTCGGATAATCCATCACCGTATGGTTGAGCGCTCAGAGACCGCCCTCAACGGCTGGGAGAACGTGCATGGCCACCGACCTCGGAGCCCGGATCCGCCGGCTCGAAGACCGCGTCGAGATCGTCGAGCAGGTCACCAAGTACGCGATCAGCGTCGATCGCCGTGACTGGGAGCTGTTCGCCGCCTGTTTCACCGACCCCGTGTACACCGACTACTCCGAACTGGGCAGCCCGGCCGGAAGCTTCGCCCGCGACGAGGTCGTCCGCCGCATCAGCGAGGCCCTCGACGGGTTCACCGCCACGCAGCACATCAGCCCGAACCATGTCGTCGAATTCGACCCGGACGATCCCGACCGGGCGATCTGCCACTCCGCCATGTACGCGCAGCACCTCCTCGAAGGGTCCGAGGGCGGCGACTTCTACCTGCTGCGCGGCTCGTACACCAACCACATGCTCCGCACCCCGGACGGCTGGCGCATCGAGCGCATCGTCCAGCACGTCGGCTGGGCCGACGGCAACCACGGCGCGGTCGCGGAAGCCGTGGCCCGGACCCGGGCGAAGAGGAGCAGGGGATAGCCGTGGCCCGGTCCCGAGCGAAAGGGACCAGGGATAGCCGGCGCCCAGCGGGTGCTATGGTGTGAAACGCTCGTGATCAGAAGCTAGGAGACCAGACGTGGCAGGTGACGACGACATCTCCGGGTGATACCGGAGATTGACCGGCCCCGGCAGGCGCACATGACCGCCGCCGATGTGGCCCTCGTCGTCATTCCCGAACCCCTGTCCCCTTTACCGGGCGGCTTCGGCGCGCCCGCGTTCTCTCACGAGGTCTTCTCGCATGTCCGACGCGTTCATCATCTGCTCCAGCCTGTCCTTCTCCTGGCCTGACGACACGCCCGTCTTCAGCGACCTGTCCTTCACCGTGGGCGGCGGCCGTACGGGCCTCGTCGCCCCCAACGGCGCGGGCAAGAGCACGCTGCTCAAGCTGATCGCCGGCGAGTACCGGCCCGGAGGCGGGAGCGTGTCCGTCAGCGGGCTGCTCGGTTACCTGCCGCAGAGCCTGCCCCTCACCGGCGACCTGACCGTGGCCGAGGTCCTCGGCATCGCCCCGGTGATCGCCGCGCTGGACGCCATCGAGTCGGGCGACGCCAGTGAGGAGCACTTCACCACGATCGGCAACGACTGGGACATCGAGGAGCGCACCCGCGCCCAGCTCGACCGGCTGGGGCTCGGCGATCTCGTGTTCGACCGCACGCTGCGGACGCTGAGCGGCGGCCAGGTCGTCTCGCTCGGCCTGGCCGCGCAGCTGCTCAGGCGGCCCGACGTCCTGCTGCTCGACGAGCCGACGAACAACCTCGACCTCGCCGCCCGCCGCCGGCTCTACGACGTGCTCGGCGACTGGAGCGGCTGCCTGCTCGTGGTCAGCCACGACCGGGCCCTGCTCGACCGGATGGACCGCATCGCCGAGCTCGACCGGGGGGAGTTGCGCTTCTACGGCGGCGACTTCACCGCGTACGAGGAGGCCGTACGCGCCGAGCAGGAGGCCGCCGAGCGGAACGTGCGCAGCGCCGAGCAGGAGCTCAAGCGCGAGAAGCGGGAGATGCAACAGGCCCGCGAGCGCGCCGACCGCCGGGCGAGCAACGCCGCCCGCAACCTCAAGAGCGCCGGGCTGCCGCGCATCTTCGCCGGGAACATGAAGCGGGGCGCCCAGGAGTCGGCCGGGCGGGCGGGCCAGATGCACGCCGCCCGCGTCAGCGACGCCAAGGCCAGGCTCGACGAGGCCGGGCGGGCGCTGCGCGACGACCAGAAGATCACGCTGGAGCTGCCGGGCACGAACGTGCCCGCCGGGCGCACGGTGTTCCACGGCGAGCACCTGCAGGCCCGTGGCCTGTTCGCCGAGCCGGGTGTCGACCTGACGGTCCGCGGGCCCGAGCGCATCGCGCTGACCGGCCCCAACGGCGCGGGCAAGTCGACCCTGCTACGCCTGATCAGCGGCGACCTGGCGCCCGACGGCGGCACGACCAGGCGGGCCGACGGCCGGGTCGCCTACCTGTCGCAGCGGCTCGACCTGCTCGACGTCGAGCGCACCGTGGCCGAGAACCTGGCCGCGTTCGCCCCCCGCATGCCGGAGGCGGAGCGGATGAACCTGCTCGCCCGCTTCCTGTTCCGCGGCGCCCGCGCCCACCTGCCGGTGGGCGTGCTGTCGGGCGGCGAACGGCTGCGCGCCACGCTGGCCTGCGTGCTCTGCGCCGATCCGGCTCCCCAGCTCCTGCTGCTCGACGAGCCCACCAACAACCTCGACCTGGTCAGCGTGGGGCAGCTGGAAAGCGCGCTCGGCTCGTACGAGGGGGCGTTCGTGGTGGTCAGCCACGACGAGCGGTTCCTGGCGGAGATCGGGGTGGAGCGCCGGCTGGAGCTGTCCGGCGGCCGGCTGCTGGAGACCGGAGGGCCCATCGGTGAGTGACGCGCTGCTCGCCCGCGACCTCGTACGGACGCTGGGCACGCGGCGCGTGCTCGACGGCGTCACCCTCACCGCCGCCCCCGGCCGCCGGATCGGGCTGATCGGCGAGAACGGCGCGGGCAAGTCCACCCTGCTGCGGCTGCTGGCGGGGGTGGACCAGCCCGACTCCGGCGCCGTCCTCCGCCCCGCCGACCTCGGCTACCTGCACCAGGAGCTGCCGTTCGACGGCGATGCCACGGTCGCCGACGTGCTCGACGACGCCCTGCGCGAGGCGCGCGCCGACCTGGCCGAGCTCGACCGGCTCACCCGGGCGCTCGCCGGGGCCCCGGACGACGCCGCTCTGCTCGAAGCGTATGGGGCCCGGCTCGACCAGGCCCAACAGCGCGAGTCCTGGGACGCCGACCGGCGCGCGGAGATCGTCCTCGACCGGCTCGGCCTGGGTGGCGTGTCGCGTTCCCGTTCGCTCGCGTCGCTGTCGGGCGGGCAGCGCGGGCGGCTCGCCCTGGCGGCGCTGCTCATCAGGCGGCCCGCGGCACTCCTGCTGGACGAGCCCACCAACCACCTGGACGACGCCGCCGCGGTGTTCGTGGAGGAGCAGCTGCGCGGCATGACCGGGGCCGTGGTCGTGGCCAGCCACGACCGGGCGTTCCTGGACGCGGTCTGCACGGACCTGATCGACCTCGACCCCGCGGTGGACGGGCCCGTCCGGTACGGGGGCGGGTATGGCGCGTACCTGGCCGAGAAGCGGGCCGAGCGGGAGCGTTGGGAGCAGCGGCACGTGGAGGAGCAGGCCGAGCTCGGCGAGCTGCGCCGGTCCGTCGCGGTGACGGCGCGGCGGGTGGCGCTGGACGGGCTGCGGCGCGACAACGAGAAGATGGGGTACGGGCACCGCGGTGGGCGCGTGCAGAGCCAGATTTCGCGCAGGGTGCGCAACGCCGCCCGGCGGCTGGCCGAGCTGGAACGCGACCAGGTCCCCGCCCCACCGCCGCCACTCCGTTTCCACCCTCCGGCCCTGGCCTCCCACGCGCCGGACGACGCCACTCCCGCCCTGAGCACCCCCGCGCCCGAGGAAGCCGCACCCGACGCGCCGGAGAATGTCGCTCCCCACGCGCCCCTGCTGTCGTTGCGGGACGTGCGGGTGCCGGGACGGCTCGCGATCGACCGGCTCGACGTGCCGCCAGGGGAGCGCCTGCTGGTCACCGGGCCGAACGGAGCGGGCAAGTCGACGCTCCTGGCAGTACTGGCCGGCCGGCTCGACGCGGAGGGCGAGGTGCGGCGGCGGCGCGGCCTGACCGTCGGGCTGCTGGCCCAGGACACCGTGTTCGAGCGGCCGGAGCGCACGGTGCGGGAGACGTACGAGCTGGCACTGGGAGCGGAGCGCGCCGAGGCCGTGCCGCTGCGCTCCCTCGGCCTGATCGGCCGGCGGGACGTGGACCTGCGGGTGGGCGAGCTGTCCGTCGGCCAGCGCCGGCGGCTCGCGCTGGCGCTGCTGGTGGCGGACCCGCCGGAGGTGCTCCTGCTCGACGAGCCCACCAACCACCTCTCGCCCCGCCTCTCCGACGAACTGGAGGAGGCGATGGGCTCGGCGGGACCCGGCGCGATCGTGATCGCCAGCCACGACCGGTGGTTGCGGGCACGCTGGCAGGGCCGTCACCTCCGGCTTCACCACCGTGACAGGTGACGCCGGCACCGGCCTGGAGGCGCGAACGACAAAGGCCTCAGCCCACGTGCGGCGGCCCCGCCTTGACGCGCTCCACGAGTTGCTCCATGGAGCCCCGATATCCGTGGAGGTGCTCCAGCCACCAGGTGGCGCCCGCGTCGGCGTAAGCCCTCACCGAGGAGCCAGGCTCGCTGACCCCGATGATCGCCACGTCGAAACCCGAGGCTGAAGGCCGGTGCCGGAGCACCTCTCCGACCTGAACGGCGAGCGAGTCCGGCGACAGCGTCATGCGGCACTCCTGGTCGTCGCCGCCGACGATCCACCCGTCCCAGCGAGCGGCCCGGCGAAGAGCGCCCGGAGCCGAGCCGCCGACCCACACCGGGACCCGGGGGCGCTGGAGGGGCAGCGGCGACAGGCGTACCCCGTCGATCGTGTAGTGGGCGCCCCGGTGGTGCACCTCGGCGCCGGACCAGAGCGAGGAGATGACCTCCAGCGCCTCGTCGAGCACGTGCCCACCGGGCCGGGACGAGCCGAACGCGGTGAACTCGGCGGTCACTCCGCCCAGCCCGGCACCCAGGATCGCCCGGCCGCCGCTCAGCCGATCGAAAGTGGCCACGGTGTGAGCCAGCGTTTCCGGACGGTGCCGGGCCACGGCGGTCACCGCGGTGCCCAACCGGACACGGGAGGTTTCCTGGGCCGCGGCGGCCAGCACCACCCACGGGTCGGCCGATGGCGTCCCCCAGGCGAAGGCAAGGTGATCCCACACCACCACGGCATCCCATCCGGCGGCCTCGGCCTCCCGAGCCAGATGAACCAAGCGCGATGGCTCTGCGAGCTCACCGAGGATCGCGATGTCGATGCCGTAACGCATAGGCCCACCCAAGCACGCGGCACCGACGTTTCAGGACGACGTCGAGGGCGGGATTCCGTTGCCGAGGAGGCTCGGCAGGGCTGGCCGATCACGTCGACCTGAGCTGCGACGTCAGGTGTAACCGGCTCGGGAGGGCTGTTCTTGGCGCTCACCGCCTCAACGGTGAACTCGTCGTAGTCCCTGGGACGGATGGGCGGAAGCGTTCGCGGCTGGGCTGATCTGATCAGGGAGGTATCGAAGCCGTCGGGCCATGCGTTACCTCCTCATGGCGCTTCGGAGCACTTGCTCAGTTCGGAGCGGACGGTTAGTGTTTTTTGGCGAAGCGATCCAGAGTGATGTGCTGCGGGGATGGTCACTCAGGGCCGACGAAGCGGCTGGATCATCCGCGATGCCCGTGCTGGCGGACACGCGGTCATGGGGGGAAGACGCGCAAGCGTCTGGGAAGTGACCCAACGGACCGTGGACCGGGATCGCAGATGATCGTTCTAAACGCAACCTGGCAGCGAGTGGCGCTCGGCGCGCTCTTGGTTCTTCTCCTCATCCCGCTTGTCACCATAATGGCGCCGGCGTTGCCCATCTTGATCTGGCGGTCGGAGGGGCGTGAGTTCGTTCTTGCCCTGTTCGACAAGGTCACGGAACTTGCGCGGGCACTCGTCCCACGGGATGACGGCAACGACGAAGCCGTCGAAGGTGAGGGCCTCAAGGTCGCTCCGGCCGATCAAAAGAGCGTCGAGCCGACAGCGAGCTGAGCGTGATGGAGCGGTCGTAGTGGATGAAGCTGGGCCAGACGTCAGCACCGGTGCTGACGGCAACCATGATCAACCGAGGACAACAAGAAGCCCCAGACTCTCGGCATGTGCCGTGAGCTGGGGCTTAACTCTTGAACTGGTGGACGATACTGGGATTGAACCAGTGACCTCTTCCGTGTCAGGGAAGCGCTCTCCCGCTGAGCTAATCGTCCGTGGAGGTGGCGACGGGATTTGAACCCGTGTGGACGGCTTTGCAGGCCGCTGCCTCGCCTCTCGGCCACGCCACCGAGTCGAATCTCTCCGAGCGGAAGACGGGATTCGAACCCGCGACCCTCACCTTGGCAAGGTGATGCTCTACCACTGAGCCACTTCCGCGTTGCTGCCTCGACAACTCTAGCGCGTTCGCCGACCGGATGGTTACGCGTAGCGGTGGAGTGCGCCTATTTGCGGAGCTGGCGGGCCACGCTCCGCTCGGTGGCGGGCAGGCTGAGGAAGATCTCCAGGATGCGGGTGAGCCGGTGGACCTCGATGCGGTGGAAGGCGGGGCCTTCCGAGCGGGCCAGGAGGAGGGAGAGGGCCAGGGGCGGCAGCGGGGCGTGGATGACGTGCAGCCCCTCCTCCAGGGTGACGGCCGTCGGGCGGGACGGGGTCTCCTCCGGGACGATCAGGTCTTTCGGGGCACGCCAGCTGGCGTACAGGACGCGCCGCTCGGCGGTCGTGGCGGCCCAGTCGGCGCTGAACAGGACCGGGAGCGAGTCGACGAGCGTGGTGAGCGCGCGGTCGCCCGCCGTGGTGATGTACTTGAGAATCTCCAGCTCAGGGTACGTGCCTGGAGCCTCCCGCGTGGTCCAGATGCCCTCGACCGCCACGCCCTCCACCGTCTCCAGGCTCTTGACCAGCGACTGCCTGGGCGTGCTCTCCGCGCAGAAGACCGTGATGTCGTCAACGGCCTGGCCGGCGCCCCGGTCGAGCACGGTCACCTGCGTGATGTCGGCCCCCGACGCCCCCAGGACCTTGGTCACCTGTGCGAGCGAACCCGGCTTGTCGGGCAGCGCCACCCGTACGCGAAGAAGCATCCGTCCTCTCTCCGCTCAAGATGCGAATAACAACGTCTCTGATCAGCTTAGCCATCCTGCGTCAGGCATACCCGGCTGGGATCGTTGCCCACCTGGGCGGGGAGGCGTGGGCGCTCACCCTGAGTGACCATGAGATTACCAGGCTTTGGCCGGTGCGGGTAGAACGTGTGAGCGATGCGCGGGTGGCAACGTGACGTTTACGAATACCGGTTACGACCTGACCTGCGCTACAACTGACGGAGTGAAGATTGGGCCGATTGGGGTTTGGCCGCCCGTGGTGCTGGCGCCGATGGCGGGCATCACGAACGCGCCGTTCCGGGTGCTGTGCAGGGAGCAGGGCGCGGGCCTGTTCGTCTGCGAGATGATCACGACGCGCGCGCTGGTCGAGCGTAACCCGAAGACGCTGCGGATGATCAGGTTCGCGGAGTCGGAGCGGCCCAGGAGCATCCAGCTGTACGGGGTGGATCCCGACATCGTGGGGCGGGCGGTCAAGATGATCGCCGAGGAGGACCTGGCCGATCACGTCGACCTGAACTTCGGCTGCCCGGTGCCCAAGGTGACCAGGCGCGGGGGCGGGTCCGCGCTGCCGTACAAGAGGAATCTGCTGCGGCGGATCCTGCGGGAGGCGGTGGCCAACGCGGGGTCGTTGCCCGTCACGATGAAGATGCGCAAGGGGATCGACGACGATCACCTGACGTATCTCGACGCGGGGCGGATCGCGGCCGAGGAGGGCGTCGCGGCGATCGCGCTGCACGCCCGCACGGCCAAGCAGCATTACGGGGGAGTGGCCGACTGGGAGGCCATCGCCCGGCTGAAGGAGGCCGTGCCGGAGATTCCCGTGCTGGGCAACGGCGACATCTGGTGCGCCGACGACGCCCTGCGCATGGTGGCGCGCACCGGGTGCGACGGCGTGGTGGTCGGGCGGGGCTGCCTGGGGCGGCCGTGGCTGTTCAAGGACCTGGAGAACGCGTTCAACGGCAGCCCCGAGCGGGCCCGGCCCACGCTCGGCGAGGTCGCCGAGGTGATGGCCAGGCACGCCGAAGGGCTGACCGAGTGCTTCGACATCGAGCGGTACGCGGTCGCCGACTTCCGCAAGCACGTCGGGTGGTATCTGAAGGGGTTCACGGTCGGGAGCGAGCTGCGGCGAGAGCTGGCCACGGCCGAGTCGCTCGACGGGCTGCGCGAGGGGCTGGCGAAGCTGGAGCACGACCAGCCGTGGCCGCCGAACACGGACACACCGCGCGGGAAGTCGGGGGAGCGGACCAAGGTCCTGCTGCCGGACGGGTGGCTGGACGACCCCTGGGACTGCGTGATCCCCGAAGGCGACGCGGAGTCCGACATCTCCGGCGGTTGACCTCTTCCGCGGGTACGCGGCTTAGTGGGGGCCGGTGATCTCGGTGCCGCAGGGGCCGCCGCCCACGGACGTCTCCAGCCGGACGGGTTCGCCCGACATCGTGAGCGTCGGGTAGTACTCGGCGATCCGCTCGGCCGAGCGGCCCACGTAATGGCAGATGAAGCTGCGCCTGAAGCGGTCGGCCGTGCTGTTCGGCTCCGAGCCGTGCACCAGGCTGCCGTTGAAGAACAGCACGTCCCCGGGCTCCATGTCCACCGGCACCTTCGTCAGGCCGGGCGGCGGCGGCACGTACTCCCTGGTGAAGGAGATGTCCTGGTCCGCCTCCTCCGGGCAGAACAGGTCCATGAGGTGTGTCCCCGGCACGACCTCGAGGCCGCCGTTGGCCCGGTCCACCTTGTCGAGCGCCACCCATGCGGCCACGCACGTGCCCGGCTCGACCCGGAGGTAGAAGTTGTCCTGGTGCAGCGCCTGGCCCCTGGCGCCCGGCGGCTTGAAGTAGAACATGCTCTGGGCTGCTATCGGCTCCTCTCCTAGGATGTCGCGGAGAATCGCGGCGATGCGCGTGTCGAGCAGATACCGCAGGGCCAGGTCGTTCACCTGGTGAGGGTGCATGATCCGCGGGTAGTCACGGAGGATGTCGTACGGCCGGCCGGGTTCCTGCGGCTGCGGCGCGAAGTGACCCGGGATCGGCCCCTTGGCGTGCAGCGCCATGAACGCGTCGCGCAGCTCGGCCACCTCTTCCGGGGCGAGGAGACCGGGCACCAGCAAGTACCCCTGATCGTGGAAGTCGTTGAGCCTCATGTTTCCCACGCTAGAGACCGGGATCGTGGAACGGTATGCCTGTGACCGCTGAGGACATGTCTGTTCCTGCTGCCGAGCTGACGATCGTCGGCCACTACGACAATGCGCCCGGGTACGCCACCCGCCGTCCCGCCGGGTCGCCGAGCTGGCTGCTGCTGTGGACGGAGGCGGGGGCGGGGTTCGTGGCGCAGGGCGGCGCGTCGTTCGAGGTCCGGGCGGGGGACCTGGCGGTGCTCGGGTCCGGGGTCTCGCAGTACTACCGGGTGCTGCCGGGCGCGGAGCGGTGGCGGTTCTGGTGGGTGCACTTCCAGCCCCGGCCTTCGTGGGCGGCCTGGCTGGGGCCGTTCGCCCGGGGCGACGGGTGCCATCTGGTCGGGGGCGTGCCGGTGGGCGTGCGCGGGCGGATGGGGCTGGCGTTCGAGCGCGCGCTCCAGGACGCCCGGTGGGTGCCGGCCGCGCCCCTGCCCGACGTGTACCCGCCCGTGGCGGCTTCCGCCGGGGCGCGGCTGCCCGCCGTCGTCCTGTCGGGGCCGGTGCGTGAGCTGGTGCTGGGGGCCGTCGAGGAGGCGATCGTCCTGGCCACCGCTTCCGCCCGGCCCGAGGGGGCGCGGCGGCCGGACGAGGGCGACGAGCGGGTACGCCGGGCGCTCGCGCTCATCGCCGCCGAGCCCGGAGCGGCGCACTCGGTCGCCTCGCTGGCGCGTGCCGTCGCGCTCTCGCCGTCCCGCTTCGCCCACCTGTTCGCCGCCGAGACCGGGCGCAGCCCGATGCGGGCGGTCCGCGAGGCGCGGGTACGGCACGCCGCGAGCCTGCTGGAGGTGACGGACCTGGACGTGGGGCAGGTGGCGGCGGCGTCCGGGTTCGTCAGCCCGTTCCACTTCAGCCGGGCCTTCAGCCGCGAGTACGGCCTGCCACCCCGCGACTACCGCGCCCGCCGCCGCCCGCCCTCCTGACCCAAGGGCGTCAGCGGGTGAACGGGAGGGGGCCTCTGTCGGGGGTGAAGAGCTGGTCGTCGAGGTGGTCGACCGCGTAGTCGATGGCCCCCACCACCACGCACTCGTCCCCCAGCGTCGACGCCCGCACCTCCGGCATCCGCATGCACGTACGCTCCAACCGCTCCCGCAGCCGCCCCAGCAGCACGTCGGAGGAGCGGGAGAAGCCGCCGCCCAGCACCACCATCTGCGGGTCCAGGATGAGCACCATCGCGGCCGTGCCCACCGCGAGGTCGTCCACGTACCGCTCGACGGCGGCGAGCGCCACCGGGTCCCCGTTGCGGGCGGCGGCCAGCGTCCAGCCGGCCGCGTCCTCGGGCGGCGTGCCCTCGGGGAGGGACGGGCAGGTGTTGAGGTGCTCTGCGGGGTCGTACCAGCGGGCCTCGGGCAGCATGGAGATCTCCCCGGCCGCCGCCCCGAACCCCCTGTGCACCTTCCCACCGATGATCAACCCGGCTCCCATGCGCCGGCCGACGTGCATGAACACCACGTCCCTGGCGCCCTTGGCCACCCCGCGCCGGGTCTCGGCCATGGCGGCCAGGCGGCTGTCGTTCTCGATGAGGATCTGGCAGGGGAACATCTCGCGCAGCTTGCCCGCGAGGTCGAGGTCGCGCCAGGCGGGTACGGCGGCCGAGTAGATGACGCGCCCCTCGACGTCGATCACGCCGACCGTGCCGACCGAGATCATCCACAGGTCGGAGACCGACGTACGGCTGAGCGCCAGGCAGCCGGAGACGGCGCGTTCGATCGCCGCCAGGCGCTCCTCGATCGGGTCGTCGGGCAGCACCGGCTGGCGGGTCTCGGCGAGGATCTCGCCGTCCAGGTCGGACAGGGCGGCGCGGATGTTGTGACCCCCTATGTCCACCCCGACCAGGTAGCCGCTGTCGGCGCGGAAGCGGTAGCGGCGGGCCGGCCGGCCCATCGTGCCTGGGCTCGGCGGCACCTCCTCCACCCAGCCCAGGCCCATGAGCTCGTCGGTGACCTCCTTCATGGACGGCCGGGACAGGCCGGTGCGCTCGGCGAGCGCCGACAGGGTGAGCGGCCCCGCCCTGCGCAGCTCCCGGATGGCCGTCAGCGAGTTGAGCTGCCGCAGCCGGGACAGGTCGCCGCCGCGAACGTCCGCCATCGCCGTCCTTAAGTAGGTCTCCTCTGTAACCAGAGATTATGCCAGCGATTGACGGCTGTACGCGCCGCCTCCACCTCCTGTTATTGCGGCAAAAATCCGTCATTGACCCCGCCGGAGCGCCGGTGCTACTAATGAAGTGCTCCTTCGTAAGTCGAGAGGATTGAGGATGTCGTTCGAAGACATCGGCGAGATCAGGTGCGGCCCTGGCGAGGCGCGGGTGTTCGAGCACGGCTGGCAGTCGTGGAGCCCCACCGGCGCGTACCGCCTGACGGACGCTCCGCCCCGGCCCGCCGACGAGACCATCCAGATCCTCGCCTACCGCCCCGAGACCCCCATCCCCCGGGGGGTGTTCCAGGGCGAAGGGCTGCTGGCCGTCGAGCCGGGCGACGGCTCCGTCGAGCTCTGGTCCGCGCCGAGCCCCCTCCAGGTGCCCTCGATCAGGGCGCGTGAAGAGGGCGGCCGCCTGGTGATCTCCGCCGACGGCCCGGTACGCCACCACCGCGCCGAAGGCGGCCTGGACCAGGCCCTGCGCGACTGGGCGGACACCATGACGGAGAAGCGGACGTTCCCAGCCGTCCCGCCCATGTGGTGCACCTGGTACGGCTACTGGGACAAGGTCACCGACGCCGACGTCATCGAGAACCTCCAGAGCTCCGAACGCCTCGGCCTGGGCGCCGACATGTTCCTCGTCGACGACGGCTACGAGGCCGAGATCGGCGACTGGCTGGAGGGGCGGCCGGAGTTCGGCTCGCTGGCGCGGGCCGTGGACGCCGTCACGGGCGCCGGGCGGCGGGCCGGGATCTGGACCGCGCCGTTCCTCGTCGGCCACCGCAGCCGGATCTTCCGCGAGCACCCCGACTGGCTGGTCAGGGACGCGTACGCCGGGCGCATGTGGGACCAGGAGCTGGCCGTGCTCGACGTCACCAACCCGGAGGCGGCCGAGCATCTCGTGAACGTCTTCCGCACGTTCAGCGCCATGGGCATCAGCCACTTCAAGCTCGACTTCATCTACGCGGGAGCCCTCGCGGGCGGGCGGCACGAGGACCTCGACCCGATCGCCGCGTACCGGCGGGGCCTGGAGCTGATCCGCCGGGGCGCGGGCGCGGACGCCACCCTGCACGGGTGCGGCGCGCCCATGCTGCCCAGCATCGGCCTGGTCGACGTCATGCGGGTCAGCCCGGACATCGCGCCGACCCTGCAGCCCAAGTCCGGTGACATCAGCCAGCCGTCCCAGCTCGGCGCCCGGCTCACCGGCGCGGCCCGCGAGTTCCTGCACGCCCGCTGGTGGGTGAACGACCCCGACTGCATCATCCTGCGCCCCGAGGTGGAGGCGCGGGAGGAGTGGGCCGCGCACATCGCCGGCACGGGCGGCCTGCGCGGGTCGAGCGACCCGATCGCGGCGCTGGACGACTGGGGCCTGGAGACGACCAGGCGCCTCATGGTCCCGACGGCGACGGACCCCTCGTGACCACCCACATCGCGCGGAGCAGCCTGGTGGCGGACGTCAAGGTGGCCAAGAGGCGGGGGAGCGGCTGGCACGCCTACCTCTTCGTCGCCCCCAGCCTCTTCGGGGTGATCGCGTTCCTCCTGCTGCCGATGCTCATCGTGCTCGTCCTCAGCCTCTTCGACTGGGAGCTGCTCTCGTCCCCCGAGTTCGTCGGGCTGGACAACTACCGCCGCCTGGCGGGGGACGGGCAGGCGTGGCACTCGCTCGGGGTGACGGTCGCGTACGTGCTGCTGTGCATCCCGCTCCAGACCGTGCTCGCACTGGCCCTCGCCATGCTGCTCAACCAGCGCGTCAAGGGCGTCAGGTTCTACCGCTCGCTCTTCGTGGTCCCCTGGATGGCCACGCCCATCGTCCTCGCCCTGATCTGGAACTGGATCTTCGACCCCCGCGAAGGCGCCATCAACAGCGCGCTCGCGCTCGTCGGCGTCACCGGCCCCGACTGGCTGTCCGACCCCGCGTGGGCGCTGCCCGCCGTCGCGCTGGTCAGCATCTGGCAGTACACCGGCTACAACATGCTGTTCTTCCTGGCCGGCCTGCAGGGCATCCCGAAGGAGCTGCACGACGCGGCCGAGACCGACGGCGCGACCCCGGCCCAGCGGTTCTGGCGGGTCACGCTGCCGCTGCTCAACCCCACGATGTTCTTCGTCAGCGTGACGAACCTGATCGGCGCCTTCCAGGTGTTCGACACGGTGTTCGCGATGACGGACGGCGGCCCCAGCCACACCACCGAGGTGCTGAACTTCCGGATCTACCAGACCGCGTTCAAGGAGTTCGACTTCGGCTACGCGGCCACGCTGTCGACGCTGCTCTTCCTGATCATCTTCCTGGTGACGATGGCGCAGGTCAGGTTCTTCGGCAAGCGCACCACCTACGACCTGAGCTGAGAGACTCGTGGCCAAGCGAATTTTCCTGTACGCCGTGCTCGCCATCGGTGCGTTCGTCTCCGTCTTCCCGTACCTGCTCGTGGTCCTGACCGCGTTCAAGACGCAGGGGCAGCTCAGCGAGACGGCCCCGTGGCTGCCGGGGCTGCCGCCGACCACGGACAACCTGACGAAGATGCTGGCCGGCGACTTCCCCCGCTACCTGCTCAACACGGCCGTGATGACGGCGCTGCTGACGGCCGGGCAGCTGGTGTTCACCACGTTCGCCGCGTACGCGTTCGCCCGGCTCCGGTTCAGGGGCAGGGACGCGCTGTTCTGGCTGTTCGTGGCCACGATGATGGTGCCCAGCGCCGTCACCATGATCCCGCTGTTCCTGATCATGCGGCAGCTGGACCTGGTCAACACCTGGTACGGCCTGCTCGCCCCGTACGTGCTCGGCACCCCGTACGGGATCTTCCTGATGCGGCAGTTCTTCAAGACCCTGCCCGCCGGCCTGGAGGAGGCGGCGCGGATCGACGGGGCGGGCCCGCTGACGATCCTGCTGCGCGTCATGCTCCCGCTCTGCCGCCCGGCGCTCGGCACGCTGGCGATCATCACCGTGATCTCGTCCTGGAACAGCTTCCTCTGGCCGCTGATCATCACCAGCGGCGACGACACCAAGGTCATCACGGTGGCCATCGCCACGCTCAAGCAGGGCATCGGCGTCGACTACAACCTCATGATGGCCGGCAGCCTGATCGCGCTGGTCCCGATGGTGGCCATCTTCATCTTCTTCCAGAAGCACATCGTCAGATCCGTGGTTCTCACAGGTCTCAAGTAAGAAGAGGTCAGCGAATGTTGCGCAACCCCCCGATTCGCTGGGCGCTGCTCGGCGCCGCCCTGCTCGCCCTCACCTCCTGCGGCTCGGGCGGCGGAGGCGGGTCCGATCAGGTCACGTTGACGTACCGGCTCTGGGACGACCAGCAGAAGGTCGGCTACGAGAAGGTCATGGCGGCCTTCGAGAAGGCCAACCCCGGCATCCACGTCAACATCGAGCTGCTGCCGTACGACCAGTACTGGACGAAGCTCACCGCCGACGTCGTCGCGGGCACCGCGCCGGACGTCTTCTGGATGACCCCCACCCAGTTCCCCGAGTACGTCACCAAGGGCGTCCTGTCGCCGGTCCAGGTCGACGCGTCGAAGTACCACCAGACCGTCGTCGGCTCCTTCACCTACGAGAACAAGCTCTACGGCGTCCCGAAGGACTGGGGCATCGTCGGCCTGCTCTACAACAAGGACCTGTTCAAGCAGGCCGGCGTCGAGATGCCCGACAAGCTGACCTGGGCCAAGGACGGCACCGGCACCCTGCTCGACACCGCGCGCAAGCTCACCGTGGACGAGGCCGGCAAGCACCCCGGCGACGCGGGCTTCGACCCCGCCAAGGTCAAGACGTACGGCTTCGCCTCCTGGAACCACTACCAGACGCAGTGGATGAACTGGGTCAGCTCCAACGGCGGCAAGCTCGTCGACAAGCCCTTCGGCAAGTACGCCTTCAACGACCCGGCGTCGGTCGAGGCGCTGCAGTTCGGCGTGGACCTGGTCAACAAGCACCACGTCGCCCCGCCCGCCACCCAGACGAACCCGCCCACCGGCAAGATCACCGACATGTTCAAGGCGGGCAAGGTCGCGATGTTCCCCGCCAACAACGCGCTGCTGCCGTTCGTGGCGCCGGAGGCCACGTTCGAGATGGGCGTCGCGGCCATGCCCGAGGGGCCGCAGGGCCGCTCCGTCAACCTGAACGGCCTGGCCGAGGCCGTCTACGCCAAGAGCAAGCACCCCAAGGAGGCCATGAAGCTGGCCGAATACCTCGGCACCCAGGAGCCGCAGAAGATGATGGCCGACGGCGGCTACGTCTTCCCCGCGCTCAACGGCCTCAGCCAGGGCTACGTCGACTACTGGAAGGCCAAGAAGATCGACGTCGCGCCCTTCGAGCAGGAATCCACGGGCTCGACCTTCCCGCTGCCGGTCACCACCGGCTTCACCGGCTTCGAGACCAAGCTCAACCAGATCTTCAACGAGATGTACCTCGGCAAGCTCACCCCCAAGGCCGCCGCCGACCAGGCCGTGGCCGAAGGCAACGCCACCGTCAAGTAAGGACCCCCATGATCACCCGGCGTTCACTGTTCGCCGGGGGCGCGAGCCTGGGCATTTCCGCCGCACTGGGTGCCGAACCCGTGCGCGCGGCCGTCCGGCGCGCCCCTCTCTCCGACCCCTTCCAGCTCGGCGTCGCCTCCGGCGAGCCCACGCCCGGCGGCGTGGTCCTGTGGACCCGGCTCGCCATGAACCCGGTCGCCCTCGACGGCCTCGGCGGCATGCCGGACCGCCCGGTGCCGGTCCAGTGGCAGCTCGCCAAGGACGAGAACTTCCGGCACGTCGTACGGAGCGGCGCCGAGGTGGCCCGCACCGACGCGGCCCACAGCGTGCACGTCGAGCTCGACGGCCTCCAGCCGGGCGCCGAGTACTTCTACCGCTTCAAGGCCGAGGGCGAGCTCAGCCCCGTCGGCCGTACCCTCACCGCGCCCGCCCCCGGCACCCGCAGCCGCGCCCTGAACCTGTCGTTCACCTCCTGCGCCGACTACCAGGTCGGCTGGTTCACGCCGTACCGCAGGATGGCCGAGGACCAGCCCGACCTGATCGCCTTCCTCGGCGACTACATCTACGAGTACGGCGACTACAAGTACCCGGTCCGCGACCAGGCCGGCGGCGAGTGCTTCGACCTGGCCGGATACCGGTTACGCCACGCCCAGCACAAGGCCGACCCCGAGTCGCAGCTGGCCCACGCCATCGCCCCCTGGGTCGTGGTGTGGGACGACCACGACATCGAGAACGCCTGGGCCGGCGACGTGCCCGAGCAGCCCGACCCGCCGTTCCTCGCCCGCCGGGCCGCCGCCTTCCAGGCGTACTACGAGAACATGCCGCTGCGCCGGGCCCAGAAGCCGAACGGGTCGGCGCTCAAGCTCTACCGCAGCATCCGCTGGGGCGCCGTGGCCAACCTGCACCTGCTCGACACCCGCCAGTACCGCGACCTGTACGCGTGCACCGGCAAGAGCGGCACCGTCGGCCCCGACTGCCTCGACCGCCTGGAGCCGAACCGCACGATCCTGGGCCGCGACCAGGAGGCCTGGCTGGACGGCGAGCTGAGGGGCTCGCGCGCCACCTGGGACCTGCTCGGCCAGCAGGTCTTCCTCATGGAGATGGACTGGACGAACGGCGAGGGCAAGGGCTACTCGAACGAGGGCTGGGACGGTTACGTCGCCTCCCGCAACCGTCTGACGGCCGCCATCGACACCTACAAGCGCAACGCCGTCGTGCTCACCGGGGACGTGCACAGCCACTGGGCCGGCGAGGTCAAGCGGGACTACCAGGACCCGGAGTCGAAGTCCGTGGCCGTCGAGCTGGTCACCACGTCGGTGACGAGCGCCGGCAACGGCCTGGACGAATACCCCAACACGCAGGTGCTGCTCAACGAGAACCCGCACGTGAAGTTCTTCAACGGCCGCCGGGGCTACGTGCGCACCAAGCTCACCCAGCAGGAGATGAAGGTCGACTTCCGGTCGCTGTCACGCGTCACCGAGCCGTACGCCCCCGCCTACACCTCCGGCTCCTTCGCCATCGAGCCGGGCGCCGCCAGACTCAACCCCGCCTGACAGGACTCCCATGCGCATCCTCACGGCCGCCGCCACGGCGGCCCTCCTCGCCATGCCCTTCGTGCCGTTAGCCGGCACCTTGGCCGGCACCGCCGAAGCGGCGGCCGGCCCGCCGATGGGCTGGAGCAGCCGCTCGCTCGGCTGCTCGGTCTCCGAGTCGTCGGTACGCAAGGCCGCCGACGCCCTCGTGCCCCTCGTCCCGCTCGGCTACCGGTACGTCATCGTCGACGACTGCTGGCTGGCCGCGCAGCGCGCGGGCGGCGCCCTCGCCCCCGATGCCACCCGCTTCCCCGGCGGCGTCAAGGCCCTGGCCGACTACGTCCACGGCAAGGGCATGAAGCTGGGGCTCAGCCTGTCGGCCGGCACCAAGGCGTGCTCCGGCGGCGGCCCCGGCTCGTACAAGAGCGAGGCCGCCGACGCCGAGCAGCTCAAGGGCTGGGGCGTCGACTACGTCAAGTACGACTGGTGCAACATCCCCGCCGCCGACTTCCCCGGCCAGAACGTGCAGCAGATCGCCCAGGTCCTCTACCCCCGCATGCGCCAGGCCCTCGGCGCGGACGTCGTGTTCGCCATGAACAACGAGGACGGCAGCACCGTGCCGTGGCTCTGGGGCAAGGGCGCGGGCGCCACCACCTGGCGGACGAACGTCTACAACCGCCCCATCCCCGACACCTACGCCACGATGGTGGACATCTGGGAGACCAACCAGCTCAGGGCCGAGTACGCGGGCCCGGGCAGCTGGGCCGACCCCGACCTGATCCAGGCCGGGCGCGGCGGGATGACCGAGGCCGAGTACCGCGCCCAGTTCACCCTCTGGGCCGTCGGCGCCGCGCCGCTGATCCTGCAGGCCGACCCGGCCGCCGCGCCGCCCTCGGTCGTGGCCAACCCCAAGGTCGTCGCCGTCGACCAGGACTCGCTGGGCGTCCACGGCACGTTCGTCAAGACCGACGGCTGGTACCACGTGCTGTCCAAGCCGCTGGCCAACGGCGACCGGGCCATCGCGCTGTTCAACGAGAGCGACCGGGCGGCCACCATCGCGACCCGGCTCGGCGGCTCGCGCTACCGGGTCGAGGAGCTGTGGAGCGGCGCGGTCGCCTCGTCCAAGGGCGAGCTGTCGGCCCAGGTCCCCGCGCACGGGGCGCTGCTCTACCGGGTGAGCGAGAGCCGCGAGCAGGCGCCGCCGCTGGTGACGTTCGAGGCCGACCCGGCCGCGTTCCTCGGCGACGACCGGCCCTCGGTGCTGGAGCCGGGCAAGGCCGGCGAGATCGTCACCCGGGTCACCAACACCGGGGCCACCGCGCGGCTGCGTGACGTCGAGGTCGCGGCCCGCGTACCGGACGGGTGGCAGGTCGCCGCGCGCACGCCCGCCAGGGCGAGCCGGCTCGACGGCGGCGAGACGCTCACCGTGAAGTGGGCCGTCACCCCGCCCGCCGGCGCGACACCGGGGAACTACGAGCTCACCTTCACCCAGGGCGCCCAGACCGCCGTGGCCGTCGTGACGGTCGCGACGCCGCCGGGCCCGGGGCGGACCTCCCTCAGCGACGTGGCCTGGACCAGCGCCAAGAACTACTTCGGCCCGGTCGAGAAGGACACCAGCAACGGTGACAAGGCGGCCGGCGACGGCAAGCCGATCACCATCGAGGGCGTCACCTACGCCAAGGGCCTCGGCGCCCACGCGCCCGCCGAGATCGAGTACTACCTCGCCGGGCGCTGCTCCACCGTCGAGTTCCAGGCCGGGATCGACGACGAGGTCGGCGCGGCGGGCTCGGCCGACTTCGAGGTCTGGGCCGACGGCGGCCGGGTCGCCCACTCGGGCGTGCTCACCGGCGCCATGCCCGCCCGCAAGGTCACCGCGTCCGTCGAGGGCGCCAGATATGTCCGGTTGGTCGCGACCAACGGAGGCGACAACGCGACCTCCGACCACGCCGACTTCGCCGACGCCGCCATCACCTGTAAGTAAGGAGTCTACCTTTGTTGATCGTTCCCAAGCCCGTCACGCACGAGCCCAGGCCAGGGGCGTTCGTTCTCGACCGCGAGACCTCGCTCGCCGCCGACCCGGCGCTCGGCGAGGTGGCCGCCTGGCTGCGCGGCGAGCTCGCCCCCGTCACCGGTGGCGAGCTGCTGCCGGGGGGCTCGGGAACGATCACCCTGGCGCTCGGCGACCTGCCGCCGGAGGCGTACCGGCTGACCGTCGGCGCCACGGTGGAGATCGTCGCGGGCGGCCCCGCCGGGGCCTTCTACGGGGCGCAGACGTTCAGGCAGTTGCTGCCGCCTGAGGCCTTCAGGAAGGCCGGGGGCGGTCCCTTCGAGGTGCCCGGCGCGTACGTCGAGGACGCGCCCAGGTTCGGATGGCGCGGGGCCCTCCTCGACGTCGCCCGGCACTTCATGGTCAAGCGGGACGTGCTCCGCTTCATCGACCTGCTGGCCCTGCACAAGCTGAACATCCTGCACCTGCACCTCACCGACGACCAGGGCTGGCGGGTCGAGATCCGCCGCTACCCGAGGCTGACCGAGGCCGGCTCCTGGCGCAAGGAGAGCCAGACCGGCTGGGACGGCCCGATGGACGGCCGCCCGCACGGCGGCCACTACACCCAGGACGACATCAGGGAGATCGTCGCCTACGCGGCCGCGCGGCACGTGACGGTGGTCCCCGAGATCGACCTGCCCGGCCACACCCAGGCCGCCATCGCCGCCTACCCGGAGCTGGGCAACCTGGACGCTCCCCTGGAGGTGCGCACCACCTGGGGCGTCGGCCACAACGTGGTCAACGTCGAGGACAGCACGATCAAGTTCTTCCAGAACGTGCTGGACGAGGTGCTCGACCTGTTCCCCAGCCCGTACATCGTGCTGGGCGGCGACGAGTGCCGCAAGGACCAGTGGCGGGCCAGCCCCGCGGCGCAGCGGCGCATCGCCGAGCTGGGGCTGCGGGACGAGGAGGAGCTGCAGAGCTGGTTCATCCACCAGTTCGACGCCTACCTGACGGCGCGCGGCCGCAGGCTCGTCGGCTGGGACGAGATCCTGGAGGGCGGCCTCGCGCCCGGTGCGGTGGTCGCGTCCTGGCGCGGCGAGCTGGGCGCGGTGACCGCCGCCAGGAGGGGCCACGACGTGATCAACTGCTCGAACACGAGCCTCTACCTGGACTACCGGCAGGGGCCGGGGGAGGAGGAGCCGGTCCCGTTCGGGACGGTGCTGGCACTGGAGGACGTCTACGCCTTCGAGCCCGTGCCCGCCGACCTGCGCGGCGAACCGGCGGCCGACCGCGTGCTGGGCGCGCAGTGCTGCCTGTGGACGGAGCTGATCGACTCCACCCGGCACGCGGACTACATGGCCTTCCCCCGGCTCACGGCCTTCTCCGAGACGGTGTGGAGCTCTCCCGAGCGCGACCTGGCCGACTTCCGCACGCGGCTGGCGGCGCACCTGCCCCGCCTGGAGGCGATCGGCGTGGAGTACCGGCACGAGGAGGGGCCGCTGCCCTGGCAGACCCGGCCCGGCGTGCCGGGCCGGCCGGAGGACCCGGAGCGCTGGCAGGCCAAACTCGACGCCTGGACCAGCAACCTGCGCCGCTAGACCTCTGCTGTCAGACCTCTGCTGTCAGACCTCTGCTGTCAGACCTCTGCTGTCAGACCTCTACGGTGCCGATGTCCACGTGCCCGCCGCTGCGCCAGTAGACGTTGCCCTCCCTGGAGAGCAGCCCCTCGTCCACCAGGTAGCGGCGCAGCGCCGCGTAGTCGTCGTGGAAGGCCCGCAGCGTCACGTTGACGTCCTTCTCCGGGTAGCGCACGCCCGGCTCGAACAGCGTGGCGATGTAGCGCAGCACCACGAGCCGCTTGTCGCGGCGCATCCCCATGGTCGTCAGCCGCCCGTCCACCAGGAACGTGCGCAGCACCCGCTCATCGGCGCTCAGCGCCTGCGCCGGCTCGGCCCGCGCCCGCAGCAGCTCCCTGAACCGCTCGGGCGCGGCCCGCCACTTGCCGCTCTCGTCACACGTCGCCAGGCCGCCGCCGGCGAGCTTGTGCAGTGCCTTGGGGGACAGGCCATCGGTCTCGCCCAGCACCAGGGAGGCGAAGGTCCGTAACGTGTCGTCCTGATAGAGCAGCCCGAGCACGCGCCTGAGTTCTTCGTCGTTCACCCCTACCATTTTGTCGCATGATCCCAGCGCTGTTAGTCGCGGTCTCGCTCGCCATCCCGAACAACTTCCTGCTGTACGAGAAGGCCGCCGCCACGAAGGACGACAACCCCGAGACGAGCTGGACGGCCAGCGGCAAGAGGTCCGCCGCCCTGGTCGTCAACCCGTGCCAGAAGGCCAAGCTCGCCCAGTCGGGCCGCGCCCAGGCCAGGACGCTCACCTACACCGCTGTGCCCGACTACTCCAAGTCCGAGCAGGTGATCCTCTACGCGACGGCCGAGGCGGCGGGCAAGGCGCTGCGCGACCTGGAGGCCGCCGTACGCGCCTGCTCCAGGTCCGGCTACCGCTACTCCGCCGCCGCGATGGACCTCGGCGACGAGGGGCTGAAGGTCACCGGCCAGGCCTACCAGGGCAAGAAGGCCGCCGTCGGCGGCGAGCGGGCCATCGTGACCCGCCGCGGGAACGCCCTGATCCTCTACACCGTGGCCGGCGAATGGGGCAAGCCCGCAAAGGCCGACTTCAAGCAGCAGGCCAGCGACACCAAGCGCATGCTCGCCAAGGTCTGCACCATCGCCGACTGTTGATTGCGAGAAATGTCTCGATCTTGGGACATTGTCATGACACGACCCCGACGTTCCACCGAGGACACTTGATCCGACAGGCGTGTGCCGGGGCGCCCTTGCCAGTCCGTTCCGGCACACGGCTTGTCATTTTCTGGGGCTGCATTGGGCTTCGGGGGCAGCCCCAGCGCAGCTTCCCGGCTTGTTCAGAGCCGGTTGAGGCCGAGTCCGCCTCAGAGCCGGTTGAGGCCGGGTCCGCCTCAGAGCCGGGTGAGGCCGGTCACGTGCAGGACCGCGCGGCCCTCCTCGTCGGAGGCCGCCAGATCCACCTGGGCGTCGATGCCCCAGTCACCGTCGCCGGCCGGATCCTTGATCGTCTGCCGGACCTTCCAGAGCCCGCTCTCCTCCTCGATCCGCAGCAGCGCGGGCCCGCGCGCGTCGGCGTCGGTGAAGATCTCCTCGTGGTCGGCGTAGTACGCGTCCAGCGCCGCGCCCCAGTCGACGTCGGGAGCCAGCTCCTCCAGCTCCTCCTCCTTCTCGATGGCGCACAGCTCGACCAGCCGGAACATCGCGTTGCGCACCAGCACGCGGAAGGCCCGCGGGTTGGCCGTGACCGGCCGCACCTTGGCCTCCAGCTGGTCCTTCTGCTCCAGCGCCTCGGCCGGGTTGGTGAGCTTCTCCCACTCGTCGATCAGCGAGGAGTCGACCTGGCGGACCAGCTCGCCGAGCCACTCGATCAGATCGACCAGATCATCGGTCTTGAGGTGCTCGGGCACCGTACGCGACAGCGTCCGGTAGGCGTCGGCCAGATAGCGCAGCACCGTGCCCTCGGACCTGGTCAGCTCGTAGAACTGGATGTAGTCGCTGAACGTCATCGCCCGCTCGAACATGTCGCGGATGACGGACTTGGGGCTGACCGTGTAGTCGCCCACCCACGGATGCCCGCGCCGGTAGGTCTCGTAGGCTCCGAGCAGCAGGTCCTCCAGCGGCATCGGGTACATGACCTCGGCCAGCTGCTCCATGCGCTCTTCGTACTCGATGCCGTCGGCCTTCATCTGCGCGACCGCCTCGCCGCGCGCCTTCTTCAGCTGCGCCGACAGGATCTGCCGCGGGTCGTCGAGGATCGACTCCACGATCGAGACGATGTCCAGCGCGTACGACGGCGACTCGCGGTCGAGCAGGTCGAACGCGGCCAGCGCGAACGTGGACAGCGCCTGGTTGAGCGCGAAGTCCTCCTGCAGGTCGATCGTCAGCCTGGCCCGGCGGCCCTGCTCGTCAGGCTCGGCGAACTGCTCCACGATGCCGCCCGCCAGTAGCGACCGGTAGATCGCGATGGCCTGGCTGATGTGCCGCCGCTGCCACTTGCGGTCCTCGTGGTTGTCGGTCAGCAGGTGCTTCATCGCCTGGAAGCAGTCGCCCGGCCGGTTGATGACCGCGAGCAGCATCGCGTTGCTGACCTTGAAGCGGGAGTTGAGAGGCTCCGGCTCGGCCTCCTGGAGCTTCTGGAACGTCTCCTCGCTCCAGCCCACGAACCCCTCCGGTGGCTTCTTGCGCGCGTAGCCGCGCCGCCGCTTGGGGTCGTCGCCGATCTTGGCCAGGGCCTTGGCGTTCTCGATGTCGTGCTCGGGGGCCTGGCAGGCGACGTAGCCGATGGTGTCGAACCCGGCCCGGCCCGCCCGGCCCGCGATCTGGTGGAACTCGCGGGCGCGCAGCCGCCGCACCTTGTTGCCGTCGTACTTGGACAGCGCCGTGAACAGCACCGTCCTGATCGGCACGTTGACGCCGACGCCGAGGGTGTCGGTGCCGCAGATGACCTTCAGCAGCCCCGCCTGGGCCAGCCGCTCCACCAGGCGCCGGTACTTCGGCAGCATCCCCGCGTGGTGCACGCCGATGCCGTGGCGCACCAGCCGGGACAGCGCCCGCCCGAACCGCGTCGTGAAGCGGAAGCCCCCGATCATCGTGGCGATGGCCTCCTTCTCGGCCTTCGTCGCCATGTTGATGGACATCAGGGCCTGCGCCCGCTCCATCGCCGCCGCCTGCGTGAAGTGCACGACGTAGACCGGCGCCTGCCCGGTCTTGAGCATCTCCTCCAGCGTCTCGTGCAGGGGCGTCATCCGGTAGGAGTAGATCAGCGGCACCGGGCGCTCGGCGTGCTTGACCACGGACGTCGGCCGGCCGGTGCGCCTGGTCAGGTCGCGCTCGAACATCGAGACGTCGCCGAGCGTGGCCGACATGAGGATGAACTGCACGTTGGGCAGCTCCAGAATCGGCACCTGCCACGCCCACCCGCGGTCGGGCTCGGCGTAGAAGTGGAACTCGTCCATGACGACCTGGCCGATGTCGGCTCCGGCGCCGTCGCGCAGGGCCACGTTCGCCAGGATCTCGGCCGTGCAGCAGATGATCGGCGCGCCCGGGTTGACGCTGGCGTCGCCGGTCATCATGCCGACGTTCTCGGTGCCGAAGATCGCGCACAGGTCGAAGAACTTCTCCGACACCAGCGCCTTGATCGGCGCGGTGTAGAAGGTGCGCTGGTCGCGCGTCAGCGCCGCGAAGTGGGCGCCCGCGGCCACCAGCGACTTGCCCGAGCCGGTCGGGGTGGCCAGGATCAGGTTGCTGCCGGAGACGACCTCGATGAGCGCCTCCTCCTGAGCGGGATAGAGAGTGAGCCCCCGCTCGGAGTTCCACTGGACGAACGCGTCGAAGATCGCGTCCGGGTCGGCGTCGATGTCTTCGGGCAGGCGGTCAACGAGTAGGCTCACGCTCTCTATCCTGCCGAAGTTTGCCGTGTGGTCGAACCGGCAGGGGCCCTTTATCGCAAGTCGAGCTGAAGCAGCACGGTGTCGATCCAGCGTCCGTGCTTGAATCCGACCGCCCGCAGCCGCCCGGCCTCCTCGAATCCGAACGCCTTGTGCAGCCGGGCCGACGCCGGGTCGCCCGAGTCCGCGATCACCGCGATCATCTGGCGGGCGGGGGTCTCGCCGGTCTTCTTGATCAGCTCGGCGAGGAGCAGCTTCCCGAGCCCCCGTCCGGTGAAGGCGGGCGCCAGGTAGATCGTGTCCTCGACCGTGTGCCGGTAGGCCGGCTTGGGGCGGTACTGGGCGACGTAGGCGTACCCGGCGACCGCGCCGTCCACCTCGGCCACCAGGAACGGCAGCCCCGCGCCCGCGATGCCGTCGGCCTTGGCCCGCCACTGGCCGATGTCGAGCGGCGTCTCGTCGAACGTGGCCACGCCGCCGGTCACGTAGTGGGCGTAGATGTCGGCGACGGCGGGCAGATCGGCTTCGGCAAGGGCGCGGATACTCGTCATGGCTCACATTCTGCGCAACGGCGTGTGACGGCGGTGTTTCGCGATCCTCACCCGTGCCCTGACGCCCGTGCCTTCAGGTCCGTGCCCGCGGCGCCGTCAGCAGCAGCCCGCCGAGCAGGGCGAGCACCGCGAGGAACGGCCCGCCGCCGGGCGCGAACCCGCCCACCGTCAGCGTCAGCACCCCGCCGCCGATCAGCGCGACCGAGGCGAGCGTGCCGCCCCAACCGCCCTTCCCGTACGGCAGCGCGGGCGGCGTCTCGAACCTGTGGAACCCCTTCAGCAGCGGCCACATGACCAGGCACAGCAGCCCGAACCAGATCGGCCACCCGGCCAGCCAGAACGCGCTTCCGGGCCGCGGCGTGTCGATCCCCAGCAGGACCACCACCACGCCGGTCACCGCGAACAGGGCCGGCATGTGCCAGAGGTACACGGTCATGATCCTGGGGCTCGCCCAGGCCAGCAGGCGGCCGGTGCGCAGCCGGAGCAGCCACGGCCGCAGCAGGGTGACCAGGCCGATCTGGCCGATCCCGACGGCCAGCATGGCCAGGGTGGGCGGGGCCATGTTCGACACCTCGGCGCCCGGCAGGCCGAT
This sequence comes from Nonomuraea sp. NPDC004186, assembly GCF_053603495.1. NCBI lineage: Bacteria > Bacillati > Actinomycetota > Actinomycetes > Streptosporangiales > Streptosporangiaceae > Nonomuraea > Nonomuraea sp. NPDC004186. The sequence goes on from NZ_JBSGFQ010000027.1 coordinate 79,538, forward strand.
CATGCTGCCCGGGTAGGGGCCGTAGGCCACCAGCAGGGCCGCGGCCCCGTACCCGCCGATCGCCAGCGCCCAGGGGCGCCGCAGCCGGCCCTCGGCGTAGAAGAAGCCGAGCTGGTGCACCGCCAGCCAGACGAACACGATGTTCAGGTAGCCCAGCGCCTCGAAACCGGTCGAGAAGCGCACCACGTCCGTCAGCACCGCCCCGGCCGCCAGCGCCGCGGGGACGCGCAGGCCGTACCGCTCGTGCAGGCGCAGCGCGTACGGGGTGGCCGTGACGGCGATCAGGTAGACGGCCAGGAACCACAGGAGCTGGCCGGTCAGCCGCGCGCCCGTCTCCAGCGGCTGCGGCGGCACCCCCAGCGTGAGCAGCACGTGGGGGAGCGGGATCCACACCGCCGCCAGCGGCAGCAGCGGCCAGGCCAGCCGGCGCAGCCTCGTGGCCAGCCACCGCTGCGCGCCCTTGTCCGCCCGGGCGAAGCTGATCGCGTTCGCCGCGCCGCCCGCGAAGAACACCAGCGGCATGACCTGGCTGATCCACGTCACCACCCACACGCCGGGCGTCGAGAGCGCGTTCCCCGTGGTCAGCCGGCCGCCGTCATAGGTCAGCACCGGGATCGTCCAGTGCTGGAACACGATGAGCGCCATGCCGAAGACACGCAGCAGGTCGATGAACGGGTCCCGCACCGCCGTGCGGGTGCCCGCGCGGGACGGCGCCGCGGGAGCGGCGGTGGGGCGGTCCAGCAGGACGGTCATGGGGGAGCCTCGATTCGCACGGAGCGGTGAGCCTGGGGCGGAGAGCGGTAGCTTGCGTGACCAGCGGAGCCCCGTGCGAGCGCGACCAACAGGCACGAGGAGATGAATCAAGGCTCCCGTCGGGGGCGTCCGCGCACATTGCCGCTCACCACCGTCTTGCGGTGGAGATCACGTGACCCTCCGGGGTAGGGCTGGCCCTACCCTCAGACACCCGTACACCCGCTCGTGCCGGTGACCGCCACGCCATACGGTGATTCCATGCGCTCCCGGATGAGGCGTGTCCTTCTCGACACCCGTTACACGCTCGTCGGCTTCCCCACGGCCGTCATCGGCTTCGTGATCATGCTCGCCGGCTTCGCGGCCGGCCTGGGCACGGCGATCGTGTGGCTGGGCGTGCCGCTGCTGGCCGGCACGCTGCTGGCCGCCCGGGGCTTCGCCGACGCGGAGCGCGGCTGGCTCGCCGACGTGCTGGACCGCCCGCCCGTACGGCCGCGCTACAAGCCCGCGCCGCCCGGAGCGGGCCGCTTCCGCCGGGCCGTCAACCCGCTGACCAGCGGGCAGTCCTGGCTGGATCTGCTGCACGGCATCATCAACCTGCCGTTCGCCATCCTGTCGTTCGTGCTCACCGTGGTGTTCTGGGCGCTCCCGCTGGCGGGCCTGACCTACCCGGTGTACGGCATCATCACCTCGCGCATCCCCGGCAACGTGGAGCTGCCCGAGCTGCTCGGCCTGGGCGACGGCTACGGCGTCAACTCGATCTTCTACGTCTCCCTCGGCCTGGTCTTCGCCCTGATCATGCCGTTCGCCGTGCGCGGCTCCGCGCTGCTGCGCGCCGGGCTCGGCCGGGCCCTGCTGACCGGCGTGGCCGAGCTGCAGGAGCGCATCGACGACCTGGCCCAGGGCCGCGCCGCCGCCGTCTCCGCCGAGGCCAACGCGCTGCGCAAGCTGGAGCGCGACATCCACGACGGGCCGCAGCAGCGGCTGGTCTCGCTGGCCATGGAGCTGTCCAGGGCGCAGCGGCAGATGGCCAAGGACCCCGAGGCGGCGCAGGCCACCATCAAGTCGGCCATCTCCGCCACCCGTGAGACGCTCGACGAGCTGCGTGCGCTCTCGCGCGGCATCGCGCCGCCCATCCTGTCCGACCGCGGCCTCGCGCCCGCGCTGGCGGCCCTGGCCGGGCGCTGCACGGTCCCCGTCGATCTCGACGTGCAGACCGCCGAGCGCTACCAGGCGGCGGTGGAGAACGCCCTCTACTTCGTCTGCGCCGAGACCCTCACCAACGTGGCCAAACACAGCCGCGCCACCAGTTGTGCGATCCAGCTGGTCCGCATCGGCGACATCCTCATGCTCACGATCGGGGATGATGGGGTCGGCGGCGCGCACGTCGCCAAGGGACACGGTCTCGCCGGGCTGGCCGACCGGCTCCGCGCCGTCGACGGGGAGCTGAGCGTGCAGTCGCCGGACGGCGGGCCGACAGTGATCGTGGCGGAGGTGCCGTGCGGGTAGTCGTGGCCGATGACGCGGTTCTGATCAGGGAGGGCCTGGTCAGGTTGCTGGAGGAGTTCGGCTGCGAGGTGGTCGCGACCGTCGGTGACGGCGACGCCCTCGTGCTGGCGATCGCCGAGCACAGGCCGGACGTGTCGGTGGTCGACGTGCGCATGCCGCCGTCGTTCACCGACGAAGGGCTCAAGGCGGCCGTGGAGGCGCGGCGCAGGGTGCCCGGGGCGCCCGTGCTGATCCTTTCGCAGTACGTCGAGGTCTCCTACGCCGACGACCTGCTCGCCGACGCCAGGGGCGCGGTGGGTTACCTGCTGAAGGACCGGGTCGTCGACGTGGACGAGTTCCTGGAGGGCCTGCGGCGGGTGGCCGCGGGCGGGACGGTGTTCGATCCGCAGGTGGTGTCCCAGTTGATGGTGCGCAGACGTAAGGACGATCCGCTGGCGCAGCTGACGCCGCGGGAGCGCGAGGTGCTCGGGCTGATGGCCGAGGGGAAGTCCAATCCGGCCATCGGACGGCAGCTCGTGATCAGTGACGGGGCCGTGGAGAAGCACATCAGGAGCATCTTCAACAAGCTCGGCCTCTACGCGGAGGACAGCGACCAGCATCGCCGGGTGCTCGCCGTCCTGACCTACCTGCGTTCCTGATCGTCCCACCGGTCGAGAGCCGGTCCGGGGGAGGGGGCGAGGGGGGTGTCGAGGGGTGGTGGCCGGTCCGCGCGGCGTCGCGCGCGGACCTGGCCGCTCGGGGGATTAGCCGAGCGCGTCGACCAGCTTCTTGCGCTGCTGGGCGCCCAGGCCGCCGAGGCGACGCTTCTCGTCGACGCCCGCCTCCTCCATCAGCGCGGTGGCCTTGGCCGGGCCGACGCCCTTGACGGCGCGCAGGGCCTGCGACACCTTGATCTTCTTCGCGATGTCGTCGTCGCGCTCGAGCAGCTGGGCGAACGTCAGCTCGCCGGCCTTGACCTTGGCGAGCAGGGCGGTGCGGGCCGCACGCGCCTCGGCGGCCTTGGCCAGAGCCGCCTGACGCTGCTCGGGGGTGAGAGTGGGAAGTGCCATCTCGGTTCTCTCCTCGGGGAGTTTACGTTCGGGCTTCTGTTACCCGTGGTGCAGTGGCTAATCATGGCGGATACCAGCGGTTCGTGTTGCGAAAAGCGCCGCTCAACGTGTCCGCCAGACCTCCGCGGCCGCTTCCGCGCACACCACGTCCTGCGTGATCGCGCCTCCGCTGACGCCTATGCCGCCGACCACGCGTGCTCCCCCACCGTAGTCCGCCCAGAGCGGGATGCCGCCTCCGACGCAGACGTAATCATGCCTGGGCAGGCCGTACAGGTCACCTCCCGGAGCCGTCCGCACGGCCAGCTCCGCGGTGGGTCTGCGCAGGGCCACCGAGGTGTACGCCTTGCCCTGCGCGAGACCCGGCCCCGCGATCTCCGCACCCTCCATACGCTGGAAAGACACCAGATGTCCGCCCTCGTCGACGACCGCCACGGAGATCACCGCGCCTTCGCGGATCGCCCGCCTGACGGCGGCCTCGGTCATGCGGAGCGCGAGCTCGAGATTCACGCGTGCTTCCCTCGGATCGCCGGGGTCATGATGGGTCTTCCTCTCATGCGTACAGTCCTTGGCCGGGCGCGGCAAGATCGCTGGCATGGCTCGGAAGGGGGGAGGGAGCCGGAGGGGCTTCATCCCTTCAGCGTGGAATTCATCACATTCTGCCGCTCGGGCGTGTCGCGACCCTGGTCAGGCCGGTTTTCCCGCCACATTTCGACACACTCCGGCGTGAGGAACGCGTCGAACACCGACTCCATCGCCCCCACCAGCGCCCCGCGCCAGCCCAGCGCCGAGCCCTCGATCCTGGGCGGATGGTCGCGGCGGATGGCCATGAGGCGGGGCTCGCAGGCCGCGAGGAGCGCCTTCCCGGCGCGCTCGCGCAGCTCCACGCCGTGGCCCGAGAGGGTCACGACCTCGGGGTCGTGGGCGTTGACGAGTGCCGCGATGCCGCGTCCGAGCGCTCTGGCGTTGGCCGCGACCGCCTCCTCGCTGGTGGCCAGCACCCGCTCGGCCTGGGCGCGCCCCTTGCCGCCGCCGTGGGCGAGGCCGACGTGGCGGAGCAGGGCGTTCGTGCCGACGTCCATGCTCCAGCAGCCGATCGCGCCACATGGGCAGGGGCGGTCGCCGCCGGTCAGCGGCATGTGACCGAACTCGGCCCCCGCGCCGCTCGCCCCGCCCAGCGGCCGCCCGTCCACGACGAGCACGCCGCCGAGGTCGAAGTCCACGTGCAGGTGCAGGCCCACCTGGACGCCCCGCAGCCGCCCCCTGCGCGCCTCGGCCAGCGCCGCGAACGCGGTGTCGTTGCCCACGACGGGCGCCGGGACGTCCGGGCCGAGCAGGCGCGGGACGTCGACCGACCGCCAGCCCAGGTGGGCGATGTCCACCAGGCCGCCGTGCCGGACCGGACCCGCGAAGGCCACCCCGAGGCCCACCACCCGGTGCCCGAGGCGGTGCCGGTGGGCGGCGACGGCCTCGCCCAGGGGTCTCAGGACGCCTTCGGGGGTGCCGTCGTGCGGGCGCAGGTCAAGCGTCTCCGTCCGGCCGCCGAGCTCGCAGGCCGCCAGCTCCCAGGCGTCCTCCCGTACGTCGACGGCCAGGGCGAGCGGGCCGCGCGGATGCGGCCCCGGCACCTGCGTCGGGCGTCCCCGGGCGTGCTCCCTGGCGGGCTCCTCGTGCAGCAGTTCGTCCTCGGCGAGCCCGGCCACCAGCACCGACGCCGTCCCTCGCGCCAGGCGCAGGTCGCGGGTCAGCTGCGACCTGGTGCGGGTGGCCCCGCAGTCGTGTACGGCGCGCAGCAGCCGGACCCGGTTGTGCGCGCGAAGCTCGCCACTCGTCGTAGCACCGATCACGGACCACAGTTTATGCTCTAGCCGTGAACAAAAGCCTCATTGACGCCAGACGTGCTCGTGCCGGAGTGTTCGGATTCTTCTTCCTCGCCGGGTTCGTGATGGGTTTGTGGGCCGCCGGGCTCCCGTCCCTGAACGACCGGCTCGGCCTCGGCCCCGCCAGGCTGGGCAGCGTCCTGCTGCTGATCTCGGGTGGCGCCCTGGTGTCGATGCTGGTGGCGGGGCCGCTGGTGGACAGATGGTCCAGCCGCCGGGTGTGCTGGTTCGCCGGTCCCTTCTCGGGGCTGGTGCTGCTCGGCCCCGCCCTCGCGTCCTCGTACTGGGCTCTGGCGGTGCTCGCGGTGCTGTTCGGGATCGGGCTCGGGGTGACCGAGGTCGCCATGAACGCCCACTCCGTCGAGGTCGAACGCCGCTACGGCCGCCCGATCATCTCGGCCTTCCACGGCACGTGGAGCCTGGGCGGGGCGGCCGGCGGCGGGCTCACCTCGCTCGCGCTGCAGACCGGCGTGGACGCGCAGTGGCTGCTCATCGTGGCGGCGCTGGTCGTGCCCCTCCTGTACGTGCCGGCGGCCCGCCTCCTGCTCCCCGACCCGCCCGCCCACGCCACCGCGTCGGAAACCGGCGCCTCCTCCGGCTCGTCGCTGGGCTGGGGCCTGATCGCCCTGCTCGGCCTGGCCGCCTTCGCGGCGCACCTGAGCGAGGGCGCCGCCATCGACTGGGCCGCCCTGCACGCCCGGTGGGTGCTGGACACGGATCCGGCCATGGCGCCGCTCGCGTACACGATCTTCTCGGTGGCCATGACCACCGTCCGCCTGCTCGGCGACCCCATCCGCGCCCGGCTCGGCTCGGTGCGCACCATCCAGCTCGCGGGTGTGTTCGCCACGGCCGGCTACATCCTGGTCCTGGTGTCGCCCGTGGCGGGAGGCGCTCTCCAGATCGTCTGCGCCTGGACCGGCTGGGCGCTGGCGGGCGTCGGGCTGGCCACGGTGATCCCGGTCCTCTTCAGCGCGGTCGGGGCCGCCGGAGGCCGCGTCGGCCGCGCCCTCGCCATGGTGACCGCCTTCGGCTACAGCGGCCTCCTCCTGGGGCCCGCCGTCCTGGGCTACGTGGCGGAGGCCTCGTCCCTGCCGGTCGCCTTGATCATCCCTGCGGTCCTCGCCGCCGTCGTCGCCCTCAGCGGCGCCCCCGCCATCCGCACCCTGACCCACCTCCCCACCTCAACACCCCACCCTGACCCCACCCCGGCCCCTGCCCACGACTGACCCCGCGCACGGCGGGTACGACGGGGCGCCTCACAGCGGCTCCCGGTCCCCGCCGCCCACCGGACGCCGGGTGGGCGAGGTGCGGGCGGTGGTGCTCGGCGGCACGGCGCTGAACCGGCGCGTGACGGCGGTGGCGCGTGTGGAGAGCGCGTCCTGGTGGCCTGTGGTCGCCGTCGGCACGGCCGCGCACCGGGCGCCGGGTCGGCGGGGTGCGGGGCGGTGGAGTTCGGCGCAACGCGCACGGCGCTCAACCGGTGCGCGACGGCGGCGGGCCGGCCGGCGGCGGGCCTGGAGGGGGCGCGTCTCGGCGGCTTGTGGTCGCCATGGTCGCGTGGGAAACTGCGGAAAGTGGCTTTGACCTGGCGTTATGCGATCGTGACTTGACCTGCAAGTTACGCGCATATTTCATGTCCCAAACACCGTAAACGTTTACAGCATCTAGATCGTAAACGTTTACAGGACATGGAAGGACAGCCTTGGCCGACGGACCCACGATCAACACGATCGCCGAGCGCGCCGGTGTCTCGATCGCCTCCGTCTCGCGGGTGCTGAACGGCCTGCCGACCAGGCAGGAGACCGTGCGCAAGGTGATGGCCGCCGCCGACGAGCTCGGCTACGTGCGCAACGCCGTGGCCAGGTCGCTCAAGTCGCGCCGCACCCACCAGGTCGCCTTCGCCATGGCCGACGTCGGCAACCCCGCCTACCTGGCCATGCTCCGCCAGATCCAGCCCGTGCTGAAGGCCGCCGGGTACCGGCTCGTGCTGCACTCCACCGACGCCGTCGTGGCCGACGAGATCGACGTGCTGCACAGCCTGGGCGAGCGGTACGTGGACGGGCTGATCATGAGCCCGCTGCGGGTCACCGAGGCGCATCTGCAGATGCTGGCCGCCGCCCGCACCCCCGTCGTGATCATCGGCTCGGTGCCCGAGGGCACCCGCGTGGACAACGTACGGGCCGACTCGCGGACCGGTGTCAGGCTGGCGATCGATCACCTGTACGCGCTCGGCCGCCGCCGGATCGCCATGGTCAACGGCCCGCTGGACACCGTCCCCGGCGCCGCCCGCGGGGCCGCGTACCGGGAGGCGCTCCAGGACCTGGGCCTGCCCTACGACGAGAACCTCGTGCAGATCGGCGACTTCTACCGCGCGGAAGGGGGCCGGGCGGTGGCGGAGCTGCTCGCCAGGGTTCCCGACGTGGACGCGCTGATGTGCGCCAACGACCTGATCGCGCTCGGCGCGCTCGACGTGCTGCGCGCGGCCGGTCGGCGGGTGCCGGAGGACGTGGCGGTGGTCGGCATGGACGACACCGACCTGGCCGCCGCCTCCTGGCCGTCGCTGACCAGCGTCTCGCTGGGGTCCGCCGAGCGCGGCAAGGCCGCCGCCGAGCTGCTGCTCGAACGGCTGCAGGGAGGCGATCGCGAGCCGAGGCTGGTCACCGTGCCGCCCGAGCTCGTGGTCCGCGCCTCCACCGCCGGACACGAGCCCGGACACGAGCCCGGATACGAGCCCGGATACGAGCCCGGATACGAGCCCGGATACGAGCACCGTACGGACGAAAGGGGAGAGGCGTGACGGCGACCGTGACGAGACCGGCGCCGCCGCGCGGGACGCGGCGCGCCAAGCGCCGCCGGATCTCGCGCCAGACGCGCGAGATGTGGCTGCTCATGCTGCCCGCCCTGGTGCCGGTGGCGCTGTTCAGCGTGGGCCCGCTGCTGTACGGCATCGGCCTGGCGTTCACCGACGCCCGCAACACCCGCAACCACGAGACGAGCTTCGTCGGCCTGGAGAACTTCGGCCGGCTGCTGACCGACGACGAGTTCTGGTCCTCCTTCAAGATCGGTGCGATCTGGGGCGTCTCCGTGACCGTGCTGCAGTTCCTGGCCGCGCTCGGCCTGGCGCTGCTGCTCAACGAGAACCTGCGGTTCCGGGGCGTGGCCCGGGTGCTGGCGGTGGTGCCGTGGGCGATGCCGCCGGTGGTCATCGGCCTGATGTGGAAGCTCGTCTACCACCCCGACGCGGGCATCCTGAACGGCCTGCTGGGCACGGACATCAACTGGCTGGCCGACTTCTCGCTCGCGCTGCCGGCGATCATCGTGGTCGGCATCTGGACCGGCATGCCGCAGACCACGGTGGTCCTGCTGGCGGGCCTGCAGGGCATCCCGAAGGAGCTCTACGAGGCGGGCGAGGTGGACGGCGCGACCCGCTGGCGGCGGTTCTGGAACATCACGCTGCCGCAGCTGCGGCCGGTGATCGTGGCGATCACCTCGCTCGACTTCGTGTGGAACATCAACCAGTTCGGCCTGGTCTACGTGCTCACGCAGGGCGGGCCGGGCGGGCAGACGCGGCTGCCGATGCTGTTCGCGTACGAGGAGGCGTTCAGGTACCGGATGGCCGGTTACGCCTCGATGCTCGGCCTCGCGATGGCGATCGTCGTGCTGGCCGTGCTCGCGCTCTACCTGGGACGCCAGATGAGGGAGGCCAAGTGATGAGGCGCTTCTCGCAGTACGCGGCGCTGGTCGCGTACATCGTCTTCCTGGCGTTCCCGCTGGTCTGGCTGCTGTCGACGGCGCTGAAGACGCCGCGGGAGATGGCCCTGGCCGACCCCACGTGGATCCCGCGCGACCCGACGCTGGCCAACTTCGCCGACGCGTTCGGCGAGCAGGACCTGGTGGGCGCGGGGCTGCGCAGCCTGGTCGTGGCGCTGTTCAGCAGCGTGATCACGGTGCTGATCTCGCTGCCCGCCTCCTACGCGATGGCGCGCTACCGCAGCCTGCTCAACCGGATCGCCATCGGGTGGGTGCTGGTCAGCCAGGTGTTCCCGTTCATCCTGATCATCATTCCGCTCTTCATGATCCTGCGCGATCTGGACCTGGTGAACACGCTGCCCGGCCTGGTGGTCGTGCACGTGACCTTCACGCTGCCGTTCGCGCTGTGGATGCTGCAGGGGTACGTGCGCTCGGTGCCGCGTGAACTGGAGGAGGCCGCGGCCGTGGACGGCGCGACCCGGCTGCGCTCGATCGTGAGCGTGGTCGCGCCGCTGCTGGCGCCGGGCGTGGTGGCCACGCTGCTGTTCTCGTTCATCTCGTCGTGGAACGAGTTCATGTTCGCGCTCGTGGTCCTGCAGAACCCCGATGTCATGACACTCCCGCTCACTCTGGTGCGGTTCACCGGTCCTGAGGGGGTGGCCAGGCTCGGCCCGCTGGCCGCGGCGTCGCTCATGGCGACGATCCCGAGCCTGATCTTCTTCGCAATCATTCAGCGGCGACTGAAGTCCGGCCTGATGGCCGGCGCCGTGAAGGGCTAGGAGGCTCACATGCGAATCACGTCCGCTCTGGCGGCTGCGGCGATCCTCACGCTGGCCGCCGCGTGCGGCGGGGGAGGCGGCGGCACGCAGTCGTCGTCCGCCCCCAACGAGCCAGTAAAGATCAATTTCCTCAGCCTGGCGTGGCAGAAGGAATCCGTCGCCGCGAACAAGCAGCTCGTGGACGAGTGGAACAAGGCCAACCCCAACATCCAGGTCACCTACGTCCAGGGCAGCTGGGACAACGTCAACGACCAGCTCGTCACCCAGTTCGCCGGCGGCACGGCGCCGGACGTCATCCACAACGACTCGCCCGCGCTGTCCGGCTTCGCCTCCGACGGCTACCTGCTGGACCTCAAGGACAAGCTGCCCGCCGAGCTCAAGAGCGACATCCCGCAGCCCGCCTGGGACACCGTCACCTTCGACGACGGCAAGGGCCAGCAGGGCGTGTACGGCGTGCCGTTCCTCCAGGAGTCGCAGGTCATCATCGCCAACAAGAAGCTGCTCGACGCCTCCGGCGCGCGCGTCCCGACGGCCGACAACCCCTGGACGTGGGACGAGTTCTCCGAAGCCGCCAAGAAGATGACCAAGGGCGGCAACTTCGGCGTGGCCTGGCCGATGAAGTCGCCGGTCAACAAGACGCTCAACCTGGCGCTCAACTTCGGCGGCACGTTCTTCCAGACGGCCGACGGCAAGACCACGGTCAAGGTCGGACCCGAGGAGCGCGAGGTGCTCCAGCGCATCCACGACCAGCTCTACAAGGACAAGTCCGCCGACCCGGCCGCGCTCGGCCAGGGCACCGCGGACCCGCTGCCGGCCTTCTACAAGGGCAAGTTCGCGCTGCTGCCCGCCGGCGTCTACCTGCGCCAGCAGGTCGCCGAGCAGGCTCCGCAGGGCTTCGAGTGGGTCACGCTCCCCGCGCCGAAGGGCACGAGCGCCCAGCAGGGCGCGGTCTCGCAGACGCTGTCGATCGCGCAGGACAGCAAGCACGCGGACGAGGCCATGAAGTTCATCGCCTTCTTCCTGAACGGCGCGAACCAGGCCAAGCTCGCCAAGGGTGACTGGCTCCTGCCGACCTCCCAGGCGGCCGCCGCCGACCCGGCGATGACCACCAAGGAGAACGGCTGGGACGTGGCCACCGCCTCCGCCAAGAACCTCGTCGTGGCGCCGTTCCTCAAGGTGAACGGGTTCGACGAGTGGAAGACCAAGGTGGCCACGCCGACGCTGCAGGAGTACTTCGCCAATAAGATCACCATTGACCAGGCGGCCTCGAAGCTGGTCGAGGACGGCAACAAGGTGTTGGAGCGGTACCAGCGGTGATTTATCGGGATAAAGCCCGTGGGTGTCTCCTCGGCCTCGCGGCCGGGGACGCCCTCGGGGCCCCGGCCGAGAACCTGTCGCCGTCGGAGATCCGGCGGCGGTGGGGCCGGCTCACGGAGATCGAGGGCGGCGGGACCGACGACACGGAGTACGCCATCTTCGCCGCCTCGCTCCTGGTGCGGCACGGGCACGCGCTGACCTCCGCCGACGTGGCGCAGGCGTACCGGCGGGAGATCATCCCGCGGATCGCCGGGCCCATGCGCGGAGCCGGGTTCTCCGAGCTGGGCACTATCGAAGCGCTTCGCCGCGGGCTGGAGCCGCCGCTGACAGGGCTGGTGCACTCGCACGGCTGGTCGGACGGGCTCGCGATGCGCGCGGCGCCGTACGGGGTGTTCTGCCCGGGCGATCCCGCGGAAGCGGCCCGGCTGGTGGAGCAGGACGGGCTGGTCAGCGGGTCCGGCGAGGGCATCCTGGGCGGCCGCGCGGTCGCCGGGGCCGTGGCCGCCGCGATGGGCGGGGCCTCGGCCCAGGACGTCGTACGGGCGGCGCTGTCGGTGATCCCCGCCGACTCGTGGACGGCCCGCAACGTCGTACGGGCCTGCGCGACCCTGCCCACCACGGACGAAGAGGCGCTCGTCGAGGCGCTGCACGAGGCCGTGGTCGTCAGGCACTACCCCTGGACCGACGTCGCCCCCGAGGCCGTGGGGCTGGCGCTGGCGGCCGTGCTGGCCGGGGACGGCGACGTCGAGGCGTCCGTGACGTTCGGGGTGAGCCTGGGCAGGGACGCCGACACGATCGGCGCCATCGCCGGGGCGATCGCCGGAGCCATGCGCGGCGAGGGCGGCGTGCCCGAGCGGTGGGCGGCCAGGATCGGACCCGTGACAGGCAAATGCCTGCCCGTCGTGGCCGGAAAACACGTACTGGACGTCGCCGACGAACTGGCGGGAGGACTGTAGATCACGATGTCGGGGGACAGAATCAGAGGGGCCTTCGCCGGGCTCGCCGTCGGTGACGCCGCCGGATGGCCGGCGGCCAGGCACCGGGCGGCGCTGCACGCCCCCTGGAGCAGACGCCTGCACAGAGAGCTGGACGCCTTCGCGGAGGAGCACGAGGTCACCACGCTGCCGGTCCCGTTCGCGCTCAACCAGCCCACGGCCCCGCTGGCCGTAGGCCCGTCCGACGACGCCGAATGGCTCGCCTGGACGGCGCTCACGATCGACCGTCCGAGAGCCGAGGCGTTCAGGGAGCTGCGCCGGGACGGCGTCAGAGGGCGGATCTCGGTGGCCACCGCGCTCGACAACCTCGCCAAGGGCGTCGAGCCGCCCGCGTCCGGGCACGACAACCCGCACCATTTCGACGACGCCGCCGCCGTCAGGGCCGTGGCGTTCGGGGTCCTGGGACGGGACCCCACGCAGGACGCCCAGGTGACGAACGCGTACGACGGCGTCCTGGGCGCCGTGGCCATGGCCGCCGCCGTGGCCGAGGCCGTGCGGTCGGGATCGGTGGCCGGGGCGGTGGAGGCGGCGCTGGCCGTGCTGCCCGAGGACACCGCCATCGGCCACAACGCCCGCGCGGCGCTGGCCGTCACGCGCAAGGCGGGCGACCCGTTCGCGGCCGTGCCCGCGCTGGACGCCGCGCTGCTCGACCACGTCTACAGCTACGGCGTCGGCGCCGCGCAGACCGTGCCGGTGGCGCTGGCGCTGGCCGAGGCGGCGGGCGGCGAGCTCACGCGGGCGGTGCCCGCGGCCGCCTGCCTGGCCGCGCTGGCCGACTCGGCGCCCGCGCTGACCGGCGCGCTCGCGGGCGCGTGCCGTGGATTGGAGGCGATCCCGGAGGGGTGGATCGCGTCGGCCCGCACGCTGGCCGGTTGTTGCCTGCCTGATCTGGCGGGCCGGGATCTGATCCAGCTATCGACAGGACTATCGGAGGGAATCGCATGACGCCGCTTGAAGACAGGGCCACTGGCTGCGTGGCGGGGGCGGCGGTCGGTGACGCGCTGGGCGGCGCCACCGAGGGCTGGACCCCCGAGCAGATCGTCGAGAGGTACGGGGGCCGCGTCGAGGGCATCGTGCCGCCGTTCAACGAGGACTGGCGCAACGCCCGCCCCATCGCCCCGTACCACAAGGGCGACGGCCACATCACGGACGACACGTTGATGACGCACGCCCTGATCCGCGTGTACGAGAAGGCCGGCGGGCACCTGACCGCGTACTCGATGGCCGAGCACCTAGTGCCCGAGCTGATGGGCGAACGGCGCTGGATCCCCGAGCTGGAGGCCGAGGCGCTGCCGCTGCAGCGGATCTTCCTGGCCGAGAAGTGGATCGTGGCCAGGCTCCACTACGGGCACGTGGACCCGCGCGAGGCCGGTGTCGGCAACATCGTCAACTGCGGCGCCGCCATGTACGTAGCCCCCGTCGGCATCGTGAACGCCGCCGACCCCGACGCCGCCTACGCCGAGGCCGTCGACCTGGCCGGGGCGCACCAGTCCAGCTACGGCCGGGAGGCCGCCGGGGTGATGGCCGCCGCCGTGGCCGAGGCCATGCGACCGGGCGCCACCGCGGACTCCGTGATCGCGGCCTGCCTGCGCCTGGCCAAGGACGGCACGAGGGCCGCCATCGAGTCCGTCTGCGAGGCCGCCGCCGGGCTGGGGCACTGGGACGGGTCGTTCGAGACGCTGCGCGCCGCCATGCGGCCCTACGACACGGTCGCCGACACCTACCGCGACCAGGGGCTGGGCGCGCGGCGGCCGAGCCGGGTGCACAGCATCGAGGAGCTGCCGCTGGCGCTCGGGTTCCTGGTGATCGCCAAGGGCGACTACCGCGAGACCGTGCTGGGCGGTGTCAACTACGGGCGCGACGCCGACTCGATCGCGTCCATGGGCGGGGCCATCGCGGGCGCTCTCGGGGGGCTGTCCGCGGTGCCGTCGCAGTGGGTCTCGCAGGTGGGGGCGGCCAGCCGTACGGACCTGGTGGCCCCCGGGCTCGCGATCGCGGAGGTGGCGCGCCGGGTGCACGCCGACGACCTGGTACGGCGCCGCGGCCACGAGGCCGCCTTCGCCGACCTCGACCGCCGGTGATCCGCCTCACCTGGGTCCAGCCGGAGGACCTGATCGGGCACGAACTCCGCCAGGCCGCCGAGGACGGCCGGGCCACCGGCCCCGACGCGGAGCGCGTTCGGGAGATCGCGGCCCGCTGGCACGCGGTCGGCGGCCACGACGCGCCCCCGCGCGCCGGGGCCTCCGAGCCGGGCGCGGCCCGGCTGCGGGACCTGGCCGGAGAGCTGCTGGACGAGCTGGCCGCCGTCCCGTCCCCGCTGCCCGAGCCCTCGGACCTGGCGGGCATCGTCGCCGCCTGCCCGTCCTGGCCGGGCACAGCCCCGGGAGCGGCCCAGGGAGCGGCCCAGGGAGCGGCCTCGCGAGCGGCCGTGGATCCGGCGCGGGTGCTGGGCGCGTGGCAGGGGAGGGCGGCCGGGTGCGTGCTCGGCAAGCCCGTGGAGAAGATCCCGCGCGAGGGCATCAGGCAGATCGCCGAGGCCACCGGCAACTGGCCCATCCGCGGCTGGTTCACCGCCAAGGGGCTCCCGGACGACGTCGCCCGCCGCTGGCCGTGGAACCGGCGCAGCGCCGTCAACTCCCTGGCCGAGAACATCGACGGCATCCCCGAGGACGACGACCTCAACTACCCGCTGCTGGCCCTGTCCGTCCTGGAGCGCCACGGACGCGGCTTCACCACGGACGACGTGGCCAAGCTGTGGCTGGACGAGCTCCCCGCCGGCCGTACGTTCACCGCCGAGCGGGTCGCGTACCGCAACCTCCTGGACGGCGTCGAGCCGCCCGCCACGGCCACCCGCCGCAACCCGTTCAGGGAGTGGATCGGCGCCCTGATCAGGGCCGACGTGTACGGCTGGAGCAACCCCGGCGACCCCGCCACGGCGGCGGAGCACGCCTGGCGCGACGCCCGCCTGACCCACACCGCGAACGGGATCTACGGGGCGATGTTCGTGGCCGCCATGTGCGCGGCCGCCCTGGTCGCCACCTCCCCCGAGGAGGTCGTACGGGCGGGCCTGTCGGTGGTGCCGGAGCGCTCGCGCCTGCACGAGGCGGTACGCCTGGCCGTCGCGGACGCCGCCCGCGAGGACGACTTCGAGCGGGTCGTCGACCTCCTGCACGAACGCCATGGCGGCCTGCACTGGGTGCACACCATCAACAACGCCGCCCTCGTCGCCGCCACGCTGATCCACGGCCGCGGCGACTTCACCGCCACGATCGCCGGAGCGGTGGCCGGCGGCTGGGACACCGACTCCGCCGGGGCCACGGCCGGCTCCGTCGCGGGCGCGCTGAACGGCGGCGTGCCGGACCAATGGCGGATGCGCGACAGCCTGGCCAGCAGCCTGACCGGGTACGACGGGGTGGGGCTGGCCGCGCTGGCCGCCCGCACACAGGAGATGATGGGGCCATGATCTCGGTTTTCGGCAGCGCCAACATGGACCTCGTCGCGTACGTCTCCGAGGCCCCCAAGCGGGGCGAGACGGTCACCGGGCACCGGTTCCGCACCGTGCCCGGCGGCAAGGGCGCCAACCAGGCCATCGCCGCCGCCCGCGCGGGCGCGCACGTGGCCTTCCTCGGGGCGGTGGGCGACGACGGGTTCGGGGCGGAGATGCGCGCCACGCTGCAGGAGGCCGGAATCGACGTACGCGGCCTGCGCGAGGTGCCCGGGCCCAGCGGCATCGCGCACATCGTGGTGGACGACCAGGGCGGCAACTCGATCATCGTCGTCCCCGGCGCGAACGGCACCATCGCCGGCCCCTCGGGCGAGGACCTGGCCGCCATCGCCCGCTCGGACGCGCTGCTGCTCCAGCTCGAACTGCCCATGGAAGCCGTCGTGGCGGCCGCGCAGGCCGCCCAGGTCTCCGGCGTGCATGTCTACCTGACCCCGGCCCCAGCCCGGCCGCTGCCGGACGAGCTCCTCGACGCGGTCACCACGATCGTCCCGAACGAGCACGAGGCCGCCGCCATCACCGGCGCCGCCGGCCCGGACGCCGCCCTCGACGCGCTGCTGGAGCGGGTCGAGGAGGTGCTGATCACGCTGGGCTCCGAGGGCGCGCTGTACGGGTCGCGCTCGGGGGAGCGGCTGCGGGTGCCCGCTGTGAAGGTGGAGGCCGTGGACACGACCGCGGCGGGCGACACCTTCGTGGGCGCGTTCGCCGTGGCCAGGTCGGAGGGGATGAGCGTGGCCGACGCGCTGGGCTTCGCGTCCACGGCGGCGGCGCTGTCGGTGCAGCGGGAGGGGGCCAGCACGTCCATGCCGACCCGCCACGAGATCGAGGCCGCGCTGCCCTAGCCCTCGGCCCGCTCGTAGCGCAGCAGCGCCACCCCGGCGTCGAACGTGCGCGTCTCCACCAGGCGCAGGCCGGTCCGCTCCTTGAAGGGCGGGAACAGCGGCCGGCCGCCGCCGAGGACGACCGGGTGCACCATGATGTGGTACTCGTCGATCAGCCCCAGCTCGGTGAGCGCGCCGGCCAGCCGGGAGCCGCCGTTCAGCAGGAGGTCCTTGCCGGGCCCGCCCTTCAGCTCGGCGACCTCCTTGGCGAGGTCCCCGGAGATGATCCGGGCGTCCCAGCCGGCCTCCTGCAGCGTGGTGGAGAAGACGACCTTCGGGGTGCTGCGCCAGACGGGGGCGAACTTGAGGTCGTGCGGGTCGTCCGAGATCGACTCCGCGTGGGGCCAGTAGCTGGACATCATCTCCCAGACGACGCGGCCGTACAGGAAGGTGCCGACGCGGGCGTGGACCTCGTCCCCGTACGCCGACAGCTCCGGCCCCATGGTCGGCCAGTCGAACTCCCCGTTCGGGCCCTCGATGTGGCCGTCTACGGAGGTGTGGACCCAGTAGATGAGCTTGCTCATGGTGTGCTCCTTCGCGTTGTGCTCATGACTGGGTCGGAGCCGCCCGCGCGTTCTTCACATCCCTTCCGAAGATTTTTTCTCCTGCGTCCAGAGAAGCCTCACGGGGGCCTGGGGCCGTACGCCGGCCAGGAGATCGGGCAGCAGCGCGGCCAGCCCGGGCGGGAACACGCGCTCCTCGGTGGCGGCCAGCTCGTCCGCGCGCCACCAGCGGTGGCCGAGCTTGAACTCCTCCGTCTCGTACTCCTCCAGCGCCGTGGGGGTGACGGTCGCGGACAGCACGCGGGCGAAGAAGTACGTGTGCACGGTGTAGAAGTGGCGGCCCAGGTTGGACCACGCGCCTTCGTTCACCGCCACGGGGTCGCCGAGGTCGGTGGCGCCGAGCACGTGGCCGGTCTCCTCCAGCGCCTCGCGTGCCGCCGCCTGCGCCGGTGACTCGCCCGGCTCCAGGCCGCCGCCGGGCAGGTGCCAGGCGGGCTCCTTCGGCCACGGGTCCGGCGGGATGAAACGGAGCAGCAGGACGCGGTCGTCGGGGGCGGCCAGGATGACGCGGGCCGCGGGGCGCTGCGTGCGGATGGTCACGGTCGAACCGTAACGAACGGGGGCTGCGCGGGGCTACGAGTCGTGCAGGTGGGCGAGCGTCTGCTCCAGCTCCGCCTGCAGGATCGCGCCCGCCGCGTCCCCGTCCCCGTCCCGGACGGCGGCCACCAGCTCCGCGTGCGTGTCGTGCCCGGGATTGCGATCGTGCGCGCGCAGCCCCAGCACCTCCACCAGGCCGATCAGCCCCTCGCGCAACGCCGGCGCGAACTCGGCGAACAGGTCCGTCAGCACCGGGTTGCCGGCCGCCGCGACGACCGCCGCGTGCAGGGCGATGTCGGCGTCCACGAACGCCGCGTCGTCCTGCGCCGCCGCCCGCGCCCGCGCCGCCAGCGCCTCCTCCAGCGCCGCGACGTCCTCCTCGGTACGCCGCCGCGCGGCCATCCGGGCCGCCTGCGTCTCGACCATCATGCGCACCTCGTAGACGTCCGTGATGGCGGCCCGGCGCAGCCGGGCGGGCCAGTCCTCGGCGATGTCCGTGGCGATCACGAACACCCCGGAGCCCTGCCGGGCCTGCACGAGCCCGGCCCCCGCCAGCGCGCGCAGCGCCTCCCGGACGGTCGAGCGCCCCACTCCCAGCGCCTTGGCCAGCGCGTTCTCGCCGGGCAGGCGGGTGCCCACGGGCCATTCGCCCTGCGTGATCTGCTCGCGCAGGTGCTGGGTGGCCTGCTCGACGAGCGGGCTGGGACGGAGGGAGCCGAGCGGCATCGAACGAACCTCTCAGGTTGTCTGAGGACCTGTGTTGTGATTAGTGTAGCCGCCATGACGCCGTCCGTGTACGCCTGGAACCGTCAACGTCCCAGCACCATGCCCTACCACCGCTACCGGCCCGCCCACGAGCGCGTCGAGGTGCCGCTCACCGAGCGCGACTGGCCGTCCGCGCGCATCACGCGGGCCCCGCTCTGGGTGCCCGTGGACCTGCGCGACGGCAACCAGGCGCTGGCCGAGCCGATGGACCCGGCCCGCAAGCGCCGGATGTTCGACCTGCTGACGGGCATGGGGTTCAAGGAGATCGAGGTCGGCTACCCCTCCTCCAGTCAGCTCGACTTCGACTTCGTCCGCCACCTGGCCGAGCCCGGCGTCGTGCCGGAGGACGTGACCGTGGTCGTCTTCACGGCCGCCAGGCAGGACCTGATCGAGCGGACGTTCGCCGCCATCGAGGGCCTGCCCCGCGCGGTCGTGCACCTCTACACCGCCACCGCCCCCACCTGGCGGAACGTGGTGCTCGGCCACGACAGGAACGAGCTGCGCGGCCTGATCATGGACGCCGCCGGGCACATCGCCCGGCTCGCGGACGGCCTCGACGTGCGCTTCCAGTTCTCGCCGGAGGTGTTCAACCTCACCGAGCCCGACTACGTGCTGGAGGTCTGCAACGACCTGACGGCCCTGTGGGACGCCGCGCCGGACCGCCCGGTGATCCACAACCTGCCCGCGACGGTCGAGGTGGCCACCCCCAACGTGTACGCCGACCAGATCGAGTACATGCACCGCCACCTCGACCGCAGGGACGCGGTGATCCTCTCGGTGCACCCGCACAACGACCGCGGCACCGGCGTGGCCTGCGCCGAGCTGGCCGTGCTGGCCGGCGCCCAGCGGGTGGAGGGCTGCCTGTTCGGCAACGGCGAGCGGACCGGCAACGTGGACCTGGTGACCCTCGCGCTCAACCTGCACACCCAGGGCGTGGACCCCATGCTCGACCTGTCCGACATCGACGAGATCCGCCGGGTCGTGGAGCACTGCAACCGGCTGCCCGTGCCCGAGCGCCACCCGTACGCGGGAGACCTCGTCCACACCGCCTTCTCCGGCACCCACCAGGACGCCATCGGCAAGGGCCTGGCCCACCACGCCAAGCGGGCCGCCGAGCTGGGCGTGCCGCCGGAGCAGGCGCCGTGGGAGGTGCCGTACCTGCCCATCGACCCCGCCGACGTGGGCCGCGGCTACCAGGCGGTCATCCGGGTCAACAGTCAGTCGGGCAAGGGCGGCATCGCCTACCTCCTGCGCACCCGCTACGGGCTGGAGCTGCCCCGCCGCCTGCAGATCGACTTCTCCTCGGTCGTGCAGCGGGCCACCGACGGCAGCGGCGAGGAGATCACGGCCGAGCAGCTGTGGGAGCTCTTCCACGCCACCTATCTGGCCCCGGGGGAGACCGGCGCGCTGGCCGAGTGGAGCACGAGGGAGACGGCGCCGGGGGTGCACGAGTTCGAGGGCACGCTGAAGTCGGGGCGCCGGCTGCGCGGCACCGGCAACGGGCCGCTGTCCGCGCTGACCGCCGCGCTCGGCGACGACGGGATCGACGTGGACATCCTCCACTTCGCCGAGCACGCCCTGGACCCGGGCCGGGGCAGCCTCGCGATCGCCTACGTGGAGGCCCGCGTCGACGGCGTCACCAGCTGGGGCGCGGCCCAGGACACCTCGGTCCTGACCGCCTCGGCGCACGCCGTGCTGGCCGCCGTCAACCGCGTGCTGGCCTCCGTGCCGGCCTGATCAGGTCGTGGTGGTGATCTTCGCGTCCAGGTGCGCCGCGCACTCGTCGCGGAAGTAGAGCGTACGGGAGCGCAGCCGCTTGGGGTCGGCCAGGACCGCCCGGGAGACCGAGGGCACGACGGCGTGCCGTACGGAGGCGAACAGCCGCGCCACGTCGGCGGGAGAGGCTCCCTGGGCGCCCAGCCCCGGCGCGAGGATGGGGCCGTTGAGGTCGTCCAGCGAGTGCTCCAGCTCGGGCAGCGTGGCCCCCATCACGACCCCGATGGGCCCCAGCGGCTCGTGCCCGGCGTTCGCCGCGGCGACCCCGGCCAGCACCTGGTCGGCCACGAGCCGCTGCAGCGGGGCCGCCTCCGGGTTGGAGGTGCGGGCCAGCACGAAGACGCCGGCGTCGTTGGCCAGGGCCGACAGGATCGCGCCCTCCAGCGACCCGAACCCGAGGTACGGGCTCAGCGTCACGGCATCGGCGGCCAGCGGGCTGCCCCGGTCGAGGTAGGCCTCGGCGTAGGCGGCCATCGTGCTGTCGATGTCGCCCCGCTTGACGTCGAGGAGCACCAGCGTCCCGGCCTCGCGCAGGTCGGCGATGGTGCGTTCCAGCACCGCGATGCCGCGGCTGCCCCAGCGCTCGTAGAAGGCGGACTGCGGCTTGACCAGGGCCGCCACGTCGCCGACAGCCTCGACGACCGTGCGGCTGAAGCGTTCCAGACCGGCGGGCGAGTCGTCGAGCCCCCAGGCGTGCAGCAGCGCCGGGCTCGGATCGATGCCCACACAGAGCGGCCCGCACTCGTCGAGCCTGGCTCGAAGGCGCGTCCCGAATGACTCGTTCATTTCAAGGGCCCCCTTATGACCGTACGCAGCCTAGCTTGCGGCGGCCGTGGCCAGGAATGCTTACTTCGGCGCCGGTATGGGATCGGGCCTTCAAGTGGCTTTCCGGGGGTAGATCAGGCTATATGTACGAGATCGCCCATCGGGTGCTGGTGCTGCGTACCGATCCGCCGCGTGATGTCACCGTCACGGTCGGCGTTCCTTACGAAGAGCCGACGGGGGACTGGTCGTGCCCGTACCGGATCGACGGGCTCGACGGGTGGGAGCACGAGCGGAAGGTCACCGGGGTCGACTCGCTGGAGGCGATCGAGCTGGCCCTGGCCATGCTGCGGGCGGCGCTGGCGGGCTCGCACGAGGCCAAGGAGGGGCTGCTGAGCTGGGACGAGGCGCCGTCGGGGCAGCGGCCGCAGACGGTGTACGTGAGCTTGGACAAGCTCCGAGATATCGCCTATATCGCGATGAAGCACGAAATAGCGCCAGAAGAGGTTGTAAGTCAGGTTGAAGTGGCGAATGTCGTTCTTGATTTCGGCGACGCCGGGCAACTCCTCGGCCTGGAGATCTCGAACGCGGCCGGGCGGCTCCCGTCCGAGATGCGGATCTGAAAGATCGGCATAATCGGCACCATGAGCGCCGGCATCCTCCCCCGCCTTGTGGCCACCGACCTCGACGGCACCCTCCTCAACTCCTCACGTGCCATCACCCCTCGCACCCGAGAGGCCCTTCAGGCCGCCCGCGCGGCCGGAGCCGAGATCGTCTTCGTCACCGCCAGGCC
This sequence comes from Nonomuraea sp. NPDC004186, assembly GCF_053603495.1. Taxonomy (NCBI): domain Bacteria; kingdom Bacillati; phylum Actinomycetota; class Actinomycetes; order Streptosporangiales; family Streptosporangiaceae; genus Nonomuraea; species Nonomuraea sp. NPDC004186. Next base: position 101,143 of record NZ_JBSGFQ010000027.1, read on the forward strand.
GCCGCGCGGCATCCGCGCGATCGCCGAGCAGGCGGGCGTCACGGGCGTCGCGATCTGCAGCAACGGCGCGATCGTGTACGACCTGGCCACCGACGCGGTCGTCACCAGCCATCTCCTGGACCGGACGGCGGCGAACAAGGTCGCGCAGGCCCTGGCCGCGGCCCTGCCCGGGGTCGGCCTGGCCGTCGAGACGGGCCGGGGCGTGCTCGCCGAGGCCGCCTACACCAGGCGCATCGTGGAGGACCTGGCCTACCTCCGCGAGGTGAGCTCTGTCTTCGACGGCGACGACCCCATCATCAAGTTGCTCGCCCAGTCGCAGACCAGCACGGCGGACGAGATGATCGCGGCCGTCATGGCGGGGATCGAGGGGCTGGCCGAGGTCACGCACTCCGGCGGGACCGGGCTCCTGGAGATCAGCGCTGCCGGGGTGACGAAGGCGAGCACGCTCGACGTGCTGTGCCGGGAGCGGGGGATCGCGCCCGGCGAGGTGGTGGCCTTCGGCGACATGCCGAACGACCTGGCCGTGCTCGCCTACGCGGGCGCCGGGTACGCCATGGCCAACGCGCACCACCTGGTGCTGGCCGCGGTCGAGCGCCGCACGCTGTCCAACGACGAGGACGGCGTGGCCGCGGTGCTGGAGGAGCTGTACGGCTGAGGATCCGTACGTGCCCGCCCGCCCCCGCAGGCGGGCACGTACGGTGTCAGGCGTCGTCGTCCGACACCCGCGAGGCGCCCTTGCAGGTGGTGGGCGACTTGCCGAGCAGTGGGAGCAGCGACCCGCAGGTGCTCACGGGCAGCGACACCGGCTCGATGATCTCGTCGTTGAAGATGGTCACGTTGCCGATCAGCGGCGGGGGACCGCTCGGCCTGGCGGCCTCGCCCTCGGCGTGCGCGGCGCCCGCGAGCGAGCACACGAACACCGCGATCGTCACGATGACGGCCGGCCGCCTCACCGGAGCGCCCCGGCTAGGCGGCGACCCGTTCCTGCTTCAGGGTCGACTGCCGCTCGCCCCCGTTCGTCTCGGCGTCGCGCCGCGCGCCCGCCATGATGCGGTCGATCAGCGCCAGCGTCAGCGCCGAGACCACGAAGGTCAGGTGGATCAGCGTTTTCCACAGCAGCTCCCGGTCGGTGATGGTCGGTCTGGACGCGTTGATGAAGATCTGCAGGAGGTGGACGGACGAGATGCCGATGATCGCCATGGCCAGCTTGACCTTCAGCACGTTGGCGTTGACGTGGGAAAGCCATTGGGGCTGGTCGGGGTGCCCATCGATGCGTATTCGGGAGACGAACGTCTCGTAGCCGCCGATGATGACCATGATGAGCAGATTGGAGACCATGACCACGTCCACGAGGCCGAGGACGATCAGCATGACGGTGGTCTCCGGTGGTGAGCCGCCGAAGCCGAGCTCGATCAGATGGAGCAACTCCAGCATGAACCGCCACGTGTACACGATCTGGGCGAGGATCAGCCCCATGTAGAGCGGCGCCTGAATCCACCGGCTGAGGAACATGAAGTAGCCGACATAACCAGACATGGTCCGTGACTCCGGTGGAGGGTCGGCCACGGGCACCTGCGCGAGCCGCACTAGGACGTGAAGACGTTGACGTGCTGGACCCAGGTCTCGACGCGCACGATGGGCGGGTCGGTGGTGAGCTTGTCGAAAGCGATGGAGGGTAGGGCGCCCGCCAGCGCGAGTGCGGCGACGGCGGTCAGGACGCGGACCTTCAAAGGATCTCCTAGCTGCTCTGCGCTATCGGATGGACTGGGCTTGCGCTGCAGGGGGAACTGATCGGGCCACCGTGGCGGGCGGCGCGGCCGGCTTCGCCGCGCCGCCTGCCCGGATAACCGGATCGGCCGGGGACGTGCCCAGGCTGAGCCGGTCAGGGCTGCAAGCAGCTCACGGCCGGGACCTCGGCCGGCACGGCCGGGGCGGTCGGGTCGATCAGCGTCGTGGCGCCGGCGCCGGCCTCGGCCAGGCAGGGGACCAGGGCGAGAGGATCCACCACGGCGTAGGAGGCCGGGGCGGAGAGCAGGGTCAGGCCACCGGCCAGGGCCGCGACGGCGGCGATCCTACGGGGGGAGAAAAGCATAGAACCTCCTGGGAGACGGTAATGAACAACCGTCGTCTAGCTACCCAGGGTAGTGATCCAGTAACGCTCCGTATATTAGAAAGCTCTCACGTCTCCCAGCGGTCCTGCGCGGCCATGACCTCGTCGGCGTGGTCGTGCGCCCACGCCCCGAACGCCTCGATCGGGGCGAGGAGCGTGCGGCCGAGGTCGGTCAGCTCGTACTCGACGCGGGGCGGGGCCTCCGCGTACGTGCGGCGCGTGACCAGGCCGTTGAACTCCAGGCGGCGCAGCGTCTCGGTGAGGACCTTGGTGCTGATGCCGCCGATCTCCTCGCGCAGCCGCCCCGGCCGGCGCGGGCCGTGGCGCAGCGCCCACAGGACGACCGCGTTCCAGGTGTTGGCCAGCAGGTCGAAGGCCAGCCGGGCCTGGCAGTCGGCGATGAACCCCAACGAGGCCTCCGTTAGTCACCAAACGGTGTGTGACGGGCTTTCTACAGTCCTTCTACTTACCAGTTCATACGACGGAGGACGAACATGCGTATCGGGATCCTGGGGGCGGGCGGCATGGCGGACGCCCTGGGCACGCAGTGGGCCAGGGCGGGGCACGAGGTGATGATCAGCGGCAGGGACGCGTCCGCGAGCGCGGCCCGGGCCGCGACGATGACGGCCGAGGCGGCCCGCACGTCGCCCGAGGTGGCGGGCGCGCGGGCAGGCGCGGCAGGCGCGGACGCTCAGGTGGCGGGTGCGCGGGGCGAGGTGGTGGGCGTGCGGGCCGGGAGTTGGGCGGAGGCGGCGGCGTTCGGGGAGGTCGTGATGGTGGCCGTCAGGCAGGCGGGGCTGGCCGGCGTGCTCGAGTCCGCCGGCGGCGCGCTGCGCGGCAAGCCCGTCATCGACGTGGCCAACGCCGAGGGCCCGTACGACCCCGCCCGCCCCATCGCCCCGCTGATCCGCGACCTCACGGGAGGGCACGTGGTGAAGGCGTTCAACCTGTGCCACGTGGACGTGTGGCGGCTGACACCGCCGGTGTTCGACGGCAGGCCGCTGGCGGTGCCGCTGTGCGGTGACGACCCGGCCGCCCTGGCCGCGGTGCGTACGCTGGTCGCCGACCTCGGCTGCACGCCGGTGGACGGCGGCGGGCTCGACCGGGCCGTGCTGCTGGAGGCGACGGCCGCGTTCATGATCGGGCTCTGGTTCGGCGGCGCCGACGCCCAGGCCGTGCTCCCCCCGGTGGCCTATTCGGGCGTCTGAGTCGTACGACCGGCGGTGTATCGGGGATGACGACGAGCGGCGGATGCCCTCCGGCGGGCCTGGCAAGATCCTGGAGACCTCAAACCAGGTCGAAGGAGAGATCCAGTGGTAACCCAGGTCGCCAAGGGGAACGGGTACGTGACCGCGTTCAAGGCCGTGGTCGTCCTCAACACGCTGTCCGTCCTGGCGCAGGCCGTGACGGCCGGGCAGCTGATGAGCGGGGGAGGGGCGGGCTCGCACGGCATGGGGGCGTTCGCCGTGCACGTGCTGGGGCTGCTGCAGCTCGTCGCGGCCGTCCTGCTGTGGCGGCCCGGCCGGGGCCCGGGCTGGCCCGCGCTGGTCGGCCTGGCGGTGCTGCTGCTCGGCTTCGTCCAGTCCGCGCTGGGCGGATCGGGCGTGCTGGCGGTGCACGTACCGCTCGGGATGACGCTTTTCGGGCTCAGCGTCTGGCTCCTCGTCTGGGCCTGGCGCCCGCGATGATGGCGGGGGTCAGCCGGGCTGGTGGGTTCGGGCATCAGCCCGGGTGAGGGCCGGTGGTCGGCGCGGGCATCAGCCGGGGTGAGGGTCGGTGGTCGGCGCGGGCATCAGCCGGGGTGGCGGGCCAGGTGGTCGGCGCGGCGGATCGGGTCGGGGAGGCGGTAGCGCGGGGCGAGCCGCAGGACCTGGTCGGTGACCGTGTCCAGGGAGATGCGGTGGCCCTGGGAGACGTACACCGGCTTGATCTCCCGCTGCGTGCGCAGCGCGCGGCCGACGACGGCGCCCTCGTGGACGATCGGCGCCCAGTCGCCCCGCTCCTGCCCCGGCGGCTCGTGCGTGCCGACGAAGGGCGTCTTGCCCACGCCGAGCGCGGGCAGGCCGGTCAGCACGCCCAGGTGGCAGGCCAGGCCGAAGCCGCGCGGGTGCGCCAGCCCGTACCCGTCGCAGATCAGCAGGTCGGGCGTCACCGTGAGTCGTTCGAGCGCCTCCACCAGGGCGGGCAGCTCCCGGAAGGCGAACAGCCCCGGCACGTACGGGAACGCCACCCGCCCGCGCACCGTCACCTCCTCCACCGTCGCCATCGTGCCGGCGTCGAGGACGACCACGGCGGCCGTGAGGTCGTCGTCGCCGTGATAGTGCACGTCCAGGCCCGCGACCAGGGAGAAGTCGGCGGGGCCGGTGAGCTCGACGCGTCCGCGGAGCCGGTCCTGGACGGCCTCGGCCTCGGCGGTGGTGGTGGGCCATGGGTGAAGCTGCTGTACCTGCACCCGGCCTAAGCTAGTACGCGTAGGGTCAGGCTCATGATCGAGGTGCTGGTGGTCGTCGGCCCCGGCGTGGTGGCCGACGCGGGGTTGCTGGAGGAGATCGCGGCCCGCGAGTTCGCCGCCGCGGGGGTCTCCGGGACGCTCGTCCACGCCCGCGACGCCTCTCACGTCCTCTCGCTGCTGTCGTCGCCGTCCTCGCCGGAGGGGGCGGGCGGTGTGGTCGTGCTGCCGGGGCCCTCGGCCGAGGTGCGCTCGCTGATCGGGCGGGACCTCGGGGCGGTGGTCTGGGTGGACGTCGAGCGCGCCGACGGGGTGACGGCCGGGGATGGCGCCACCCACCTGCACGGGCGCGGCGTCGGCGGGCTGGCCTGGGGGATCCGCCATGCCGTGCACCGGGTACGGCATCCGTCGCGGCGGATCGCGTACGGGCCGCTGCCGGAGCAATGGGGCGAGCTGTACCTTCCGGACGCGGACGAGCCGCCCGTGGTGATGCTGATCCACGGCGGGTACTGGCGGTCGATCTGGGCGGCCGACATCATGGGGCCGCTCTGCGCCGACCTGGTCGGGCGCGGGCTCGCGGTGTGGAACCTCGAATACCGGCGGCCGGATCTGCACGGCTGGGACGCGACGACGGCGGACGTGGCGGCGGGACTGTCCGCCCTCGCGACGGCGCACGCCGCGCCGCACGGCTCGGACGCGCTCCCGCCGGACGCGCTCCCGCCGGACGCGCTCCCGCCGGACGCGCTCCCGCCGGACCTGCTCCCGCCGGACCTGCTCCCCTCGGGCGCGCTTCCGGCGGGCGTCGATCGGACGGTGGCGCTGGACCTCACCCGGGTGACCGTCGCCGGCCACTCGGCAGGCGCCCAACTCGCCCTCCGCGCGGTTGCGGACGTGGTGGCCGGCGAGGCGTCCGCCACCGGCGGCGCCCAAGCGGCGGCGGGTGAGGCTCACGCACCGGATGCTCGCGAGGCCGGTGGGGCTCACGCGGTGGACAGGGCTCGCGGGGACGGTGGGGCTTGCGCGGACGGTGGGGCTCGTGCGGTGGGTGGGGTGCGGGTGGTGATGGTGGTGTCGCTCGCCGGGGTGCTCGATCTTGTGGAAGGCGACCGGCGGTGGGTCGGGACCGGCGCCGTCGGAGCCGCCCTGGGCGGGCGCGCACCCGAAGGCCAGGTGGCGGTGCCGCCGTACGCGGACGCCTCGCCGTTGCTCCGGCTCCCGCTCGGTGTACGCCAGCTCGTCGTCCAAGGCGCCGCCGACGACCTGGACCTGGTCGACTTCAGCCGCCGCTACGCCCGCGCGGCCGAGGAGGCCGGCGACGAGGTGACCTACCTCGAAATGCCCGGCGACCACTTCGACGTCATCAACCCCGCCACCCCGATCTGGCAGGCCACTGCCCGAGCGCTGGCGGGAGGCCCCGCCTCAAGGGGATAAAACGGACAACAACTAACATAACCGGGTGATCGTCGGAGAAACGCTCGGCCTGCTCGGAGCCGGGGTGGCGGCCGGAGTGGTGAGCACGGTCGTCAGCCTCGCCTCGATCGTCTCCTACCCGGCGCTCCTGGCGTTCGGTCTGCCCCCGCTCACCGCGAACGTCACCAACACCGTCGCCCTCGTCTTCACCGGCATCGGCGCCGCCGCCGGATCGCGGCCGGAGCTGGCCGGGGAGGGCGCCCGGGTGCTCAAACTCGGCCCCGTGGCCGCGGTCGTCGGCGCGACCGGCGCGTTGCTGCTGCTGGTCACCCCGGCCAGGACGTTCGAGCTGATCGCGCCCTGGCTGATCGCGATGGCCTCGCTGCTGCTGGTCAGGCCGCCGTCGGGGCGGGCGCACGGCGAGCACGGCGTGCTGGGGCGGGTGGCGCTGTTCGCCGTGACGATCTACACGGGGTATTTCGGCGCGGCCGGCGGGCTGATGGTGTTCGCCGTGCTGGCCCTCATGTTCGACCACCCGGCGGCCAAGCTGAACGCCATGAAGAACGTGATGTCCGGGCTGGCGAACGCGGTGGCCGCGCTCGGGTTCGCGCTGTTCGGGCCGGTGAACTGGGCCGCCGCGGCGCCGCTGGCAGCCGGGTTTCTGCTCGGGGGGTGGATCGGGCCCAGGATCGCGCGCCGGCTGCCGGGCAACAGCCTGCGCTACCTGGCGGCCGCCTGCGGGCTGGCGGTGGCGGTCAAGCTCGGCTGGGACTCGTACGCGCGCTGACCCCCTCGGGCGCCCCGATGGAGAGCCCGGTGGAGAGCCCGGTGGAGAGCCCAGTGGAGAGCCCAGTGGAGAGCCCGGTGGAGAGCCTGGTGGCGAGCGCGGCGAAGCGGGTGGTGACCCGGTGCCAGATCGGCGTGGAGACCGGCTCGTCCGCCACCGCCCGCGCGTAGACCTCCTCGGGGTCGAACCCGTCCGGCGACCACTCGCGGATGCGCGCCGGCAGCACCTCGGGATGGAACTGCACGCCCCAGGCCCGCTCGCCCATCCGGAACGCCTGGTACGGGCAGGCGCCCGTCTCCGCCAGCCAGACGGCCCCGCCGGGCAGCCGGGTGACCGCGTCCTTGTGGTGCTCGATCGCGGGCACCACCTCCGGCAGCCCGTGGAACAGCGGATCGCCCGCGGCCTCGGGCCGGATCGTGAGGGGGAGGCTGCCGTTCTCCGGCGCGCCGGTGTCGGCGGTCACCTCGCCGCCCGCGACCTCCGCGAGCAGTTGCCCGCCCAGGCAGATGCCGAAGAAGGGCACGCCCTCCTCCAGCGCCTGCCCCGCCAGCCGCCGGGCGTCGGCCAGCCACGGCGCCCGGTCGTCCTCGCCGGGCAGGTAGCCGCCGCCGAGCATGATCATGGCCGCGTGGTCGAGGCGGCCGGGCAGGGGAGCGCCCTCGTGGGCGAGGACGACGTCGAGCTTCAGCCCGGCCTCCTCCAGCCAGCCGCCCAGCCGGCTGGGGCCGCCGCTCCTGCTGTTCTGGACGATCAGGATCTGTTCGTTCACGGGAGGTTCGCCGCCCTGGCCGTGTGGCGCAGCAGCAGCGCGGTCGTCACCGGGCCGACCCCGCCCGGGACGGGCGTGAGCGCGCCCGCGACCTCCGACACCGCGTCGAAGTCCACGTCGCCGACCAGCCCGCCGTCGTCCGTGGGGTTGGTGCCGACGTCGATCACCACCGCGCCCGGCGCCACGTGCCCGGCGCCGATCAGCCCGGCGCGGCCCACGGCCGCGACCAGCACCTCGGCGGTAGTGGTGACCGAGGCCAGGTCCCGGGTGCGCGAGTGGCAGACGGTCACCGTGGCGTTCCGGTCGAGCAGCAGGTGGGCCAGCGGCTTGCCCACCACGGTCGAACGCCCGACCACCACCGCCCGCCGGCCCTCCAGCTCCACCTCGTAGTGGTCGAGCAGCGCCATCACGGCCGCAGCCGTGGCGGGCGGGAACGCGGGCAGCCCGGCGGCGAGCCGGCCCAGCGAGAGTGGGTTGGCGCCGTCGACGTCCTTGCGCGGGTCGATGGCCGCGGCCAGCCGCTGCGCGGAGGCGCCCGCGGGCAGCGGGGTCTGCAGCATGAGCCCGTGGACGTTGGCGTCGGCGCTGAGCTTGGTCAGCGTCTCGCCGATCCGCTCGGGCGCGGCCTCGGGCCCGAGATCGACGAGGTCGCAGGCGATGCCCACGCCGGCCGCCGCCTTGGCGATCGACCTGACGTACCACAGGCTCGCCTCGTCGTCCGTCGCCACCACCACGGCCAGCCGCGGCTGCGGGCCCGCCGCGGCCTCGGCCTCCGTCTGGGCCCTGATGGCGGCGGCCAGCTCTTTCCCGGTCAGGGTTCTCACGGGTTGATCTCCTCGCGTACTTCGGCGGTCACCCAGTCTGCCCTGGCCACGGCCGCGTCCACACCGTGGACACGGGCTTTCAGCTCCTCGCGTATCCGCTCGTCCTTGATGCCCGACAGGTTGACCTCGACGTTGATCCGGGCGGTGGTGAGCGCGGCGCGGGCGGCCTCCGCGGCGGCGGCGACGTCGGTGACGACGTTGCGATTGCAGATCGGCAGCAGCACCTCGCACAGCTCGACCACCCGCGTGGCGGTCTCGACCACCCTGGCGGGCGGCTCGGCGGCGCCGGCCAGCGCCCGGGCGATGGCGGCGCTGCGCTCCTCGCCCTTGGGCAGCCGGTACGCGTTCGTGACCGCGGTGAACGCCGCCGCGTCCGCCTCGGCCAGCCGCAGCGCGCGGACCCGCAGGGTGTCGGTCTCCCCGATCACGCCGACGACGGTCTCGGCGTGGCCGGCGTACTTCTCCCCGGTCGTGTAGCGGGCGACCATGCCGAGCAGCGCGGCGCCCTGGGCCGCGTGCAGGGCGGCCGTGGCGCCGCCGCCCGGCGCCGGCACTCTGTCGGCCAGCTCGGTCAGGAAGTCGACGATCTTTGAGTCGCGCATGGCGGCATTCTGTCAGGCCACGCGTCCCTCATTCCCGATGCATGGGCCGCGTGGCGTCCTCCGGTCCGCTGTACGACGCGTACGGCGAGGGCGCCGGCCCGTACTCGGGCTCGTAGACGGCCTGCTTCCCCGAGGACCGCCACCGCGACGGGAACAGCGAGACGACCACCAGCGCCACCCCCAGGAACAGCAGCACCCCCGAATCCGCCACCGTCCGGAACCCCTGCTCCATGACGTTCGGCAGCCAGTGGTCGGGCAGCACCCGCACGCCCCGCAGCTCCACGATGGGAAGGACGCCGAGCGCGGTGAACGCCAGGCCGCCGAGCAGCGAGGCGATCGGCGACAGCCGCGAGCCGGCCAGGAACGCGAACGCGATCCCCGACGCCACGATCGCGGACAGCCCGAGCCAGGACAGCTCGAACGCCGACTGGAATCTGAGCAGGTGGTCGCCGATGCCGTACCAGAGGCTCGCGGCGATGATCGGAGGGAGGAGCAGCCCCGCGACCACTCCCAGAACATGACGGGCACCGTTTGACATGTCTAAACCCCGTTTGTTCGCTTGTGCCCCAACCTACCGCGCGATCCCGCGGCGTGCGGGTGGCCTTCCCCCCTTGCTGAAAGCTCCCTGTGAAGGCTGCCTTCAGGCTTTGCCCGGGCCGCGGGCGCGGGCATCGTGGGCCGCATGAGATCCGCGATCCTGAAGACCGCACTCAGCACCCTCGTCGTGGTCCTGCTCAGCGGCGTGCCCGCGCAGGCCACTGTGCAAGCCACTGGGAAGCCCGACACGTTCGCGCTGCCGAACGGGTTCCAGCCGGAGGGCATCGCGATCGGGCCTGGCCCGTACGCCTACTTCGGCTCCCGGGCGAGCGGTGACATCTACCGGGCCGACCTGCGGACCGGCGAGGGGTCCGTCATCAGCAAGGGCCCGGGCACGCCCTCGCTCGGGCTCAAGACCGACGGGCGCGGGCGGCTGTTCGTGGCCGGAGGCGCCGGCGGCGACGCCCGCGTGATCGATCTGCGTACCGGCGAGGTCGTCAAGTCGTACAAGCTGACCGCCGACCCGGCGTTCGTCAACGACGTCATCCTCACCAGGGGCGCGGCGTACTTCACCGACTCCCGCAACCCCGTCCTGTACAAGCTGGAGCTCGGGCGCGGCGGCGCGCTGCCCGGCGAGGCCGTCAAGATCCCGCTGTCCGGCGCCATCCAGTACACGACCGGCAACAACGCCAACGGCATCGCCCCCAGCCCCGACCGGGAGTCGCTGCTGATCGTCCAGTCGAACACCGGCAAGCTGTTCGAGGTCGACCCGTCCTCCGGGGTCACCACGGAGGTGGACCTGGGCGGCGAGTCGCTCGTCAACGGCGACGGCCTGCTGCTGGAGGGGCGGACCCTGTACGCGGTGCAGAACCGCCTGAACGCGATCGCCGTCGTCAACCTGACGCGCGACGGCGCATCCGGAAAAGTCGTGAAACGGCTGACCGATCCGCGGTTCGACATCCCGACGACGGTCGCCGCCTCCGGCAAGCGCCTCTACCTGCCCAACGCCCGCTTCACGACGACCCCGGCCCCCGACACGCCGTACTCGGTGGTCGCCGTCAAGCGCTGACAGCCCGGGACGGGCAGCGGGCCGGGCAGGGGGCCGCCCTGCCCGTCCGGGCCCTACTTCTTGATCGTGTAGCTGTCGCCGTAGACCTTCCAGGTCAGCGGCGGGTTCAGGTCGAGGTTGCCGTTCTTGAGGAAGACGCGCTGCATCGTGTCCACGCGCGTCGTGTCCTCGTGCGCCTCCTCCGCCTTCATCGCCGCCTTCCTGGCGTCAAGGAACGCGTTCAGGTACGTGACCTCGTTCCCGCCCTGCGCGGGCGGCTTGGCCTTGGCCAGGGCCGACTTCCTGATGCCGCCGAAGCTCAGCTTGTCGCTGCCCGGCCCGTGCATGACCATGGCGTCGTAGTAGACGAACTGGCCGAGCGCGCGCAGCCCGTCCTGCTTGGCCTGGTTGACGGCCGGGTTGAAGTACACGCGGTCGCGCTCGTCGTTCTGGGCCTGCTGGAAGACGGTGTCCTTGGCGGCCGTCTTCCAGTCCTTGGTGAAGTTCGGGTCGAGGCCCTTGTGGGAGGCGCTGCCGTTCACCTTGCGCAGGGCCGGGAGGTATTTGGCGAGGACGTTGCCGGGCTTGCGCTCGGCGTAGAGCTCGACTAACTCCAGCATGTCGCCGGTGCCCGAGCAGAAGCCGATGATCCCCGCCGTGTAGCCGCGGTCGTCGTCGATGTCCTCGATGTAGCCGTACTGGGCTTTCCAGTCGAGCGAGGAGTTCTCCGCGCTGGACACCAGCTGCATGGCGATGTCCTTCTTGTGCGGGTCATCGAGGTCGGCCGGGCCGGTGCCGGTGACGGCGAGGGAGAGGGTCAGGAGTGTGGCGGTCAGCACATGAGCCCCTGGAGGAGAGGGAGGTTAGGAAAGCTTCCTAACGAACCATACTCCGATAAGTCAACCTACGGGGCTCATGTTGTGAAAACTAACCCAAGGGCCGCAACGCGGCCAGCTGCTGCTCGAACGGGACGACCTCCTCCTCGGCCTCGGCCTTGGGCCTGCGGTGCAGCAGCAGGTCGGCCAGCTCCTCGGCGGCGCGGGCGATGCGCGGGCCGAGGCCGTCCGTGAAGGCGTCGGCCGCGCCGCCCCAGTCCTCCGAGGCCGCGTACACGGCGGTGGGGATGACAACGGCGCGCAGGTAGGCGAAGAGCGGGCGCAGCGCGTGCTCCAGCGCCAGCGAGTGCCGGGCCGTGCCGCCGGTGGCGGCGATCAGCGCGGGCTTGCCCGCCAGCGCCCCGTCGTCGATCACGTCGAAGAAGGACTTGAACAGGCCGCTGTACGAGCCGCTGAAGATCGGCGTGACCGCGATGAGCCCGTCGGCCTCCGTCACCGCCTCGATCGCCTCGCGCAGCCGGGCGTTCGGGAAGCCGGTCACGAAGTTGTTCGCGATGTCCACGGCGAGGTCGCGCAGCTCGATCACGCGTACCTCGGCCGGAGCCTGGCGCGTGACGGCCTCCGTCAGGCGGTCGGCGAGCAGGCGGCTGGAGGAGGGCTGGGTCAGCCCCGCTGTGACGACGGCGAGCTTCATCTGGTCGATCTCCTTTCCGATGGGTCAGGCGGTGGCGGGGACGCGGGCCGCGTGGGTGGGCCCGTCCGGGACCTCGGCGGGGCGGTCCTTGGCGAACTCCTTGCGCAGCACCGGCACGACCTCCTCGCCGAGGATGTCGAGCTGCTCCAGCACGGTCTTCAGCGGCAGGCCCGCGTGGTCCATCAGGAACAGCTGGCGCTGGTAGTCGCCGAAGTAGTCCCTGAACTCGAGGGTCCTGTCGATGACCTGCTGCGGGCTGCCCACGGTGAGCGGCGTCTCCGCCATGAACTCCTCCAGCGACGGCCCGTGGCCGTACACGGGGGCGACGTCGAAGTACGGGCGGAACTCGCGCACCGCGTCCTGCGAGTTCTTGCGCATGAACACCTGGCCGCCCAGGCCCACGACGGCCTGTTCCGCGGTGCCGTGGCCGTAGTGCGCGTAGCGCTGGCGGTAGAGGTGGATCAGGCGCATGAAGTGCTCCTTCGGCCAGAAGATGTTGTTGGCGAAGAAGCCGTCGCCGTAGTAGGCGGCCTGCTCGGCGATCTCGGGGCTGCGGATCGAGCCGTGCCACACGAACGGCGGCACTCCGTCCAGCGGGCGCGGCGTCGAGGTGAAGCCCTGCAGCGGGGTGCGGAAGCGCCCCTCCCAGTCGACGACGTCCTCGTGCCACAGCTTGTGCAGCAGGGAGTAGTTCTCGATGGCCAGCGGGATGCCCTGCCTGATGTCCTGGCCGAACCACGGGTAGACGGGCCCGGTGTTGCCCCGGCCCAGCATGAGGTCCACCCGGCCGTCCGCCAGGTGCTGCAGCATGGCGAAGTCCTCGGCGATCTTCACGGGGTCGTTGGTCGTGATCAACGTGGTGGCGGTGGACAGGATCAGGCGCTCCGTCTTGGCCGCGATGTAGCCGAGCATGGTGGTCGGCGAGGACGGCACGAAGGGCGGGTTGTGGTGCTCGCCGGTCGCGAACACGTCGAGCCCGACCTCCTCGGCCTTGAGCGCGATCGCCACCATCGCCTTGATCCGCTCGTGCTCCGTCGGCGTCCTGTCCGTGGTGGGGTCAGTGGTGACGTCGCCCACACTGAAGATTCCGAACTGCACTTTAGTCACCATCCATGACTGTTGAACTTTTGACGGCTACGGTAGCGCACAACCCCGCTGAGATATTCCACCATGGTGTGCACCAGTGCGCGGAACCTCCAGCCGGATCACGACAGGCTGGAGTTCGACATCGCCTTCGGCGCGGCATTCCGGGTCCACCGGTACGAGGCGCCCAGGGACGGGGGCGGCTGAGCGACTAGGCGGCCAGCGCGTTGATGTCGGACGGGCCGAGGATGCGCTTGGGCGCGCCGCGCTCGGCGACCGCGATCATGGCCCGTCCGATGCGCTCCGTCGTGGTGACCGCCGACGCGAACAGCCGCCGCAGGATCGGGTAGAGCGGCCGCGTCACCACATAGGCCAGCCGGTAGACCCGGGTCCGCGACGTGACGCCGTGCATCGGCTGGATGTAGCCGGGCCGGAACATGTAAGCCTCGAAGGGCAGCTCCAGCAGCGCGTTCTCGGTCGCGCCCTTCACCCTGGCCCACATCGAGCGCCCCTGGGCGTCGGTGCCGGCGCCCGACACGTACACGAACGTCGAGCCGGGGTTGAGCCGGGCCAGCGTGCGGCCCGCGGACAGGGTGACGTCGTAGGTGATCCGCCGGTAGTCCGGCTCGTTCATGCCCGCCGACGAGACCCCGAGGCAGAAGAAGCAGGCGTCGTAGCCGGCCAGCTCGGCCTCGATCGGGGCGAGGTCGAGCAGGTCGCGGTGGGTGATCTCGCGCAGCTTGCCGTGGACGACCCCCGTCGGGGCGCGCCCGACGGTGAGCACGGCGTCCACCCGGTCGTCGAGCAGGCATTCCCTGAGCACCCCGCGCCCGATCATTCCGGTCGCCCCGAACAGGATCACCCTCATGTCCCGATTGTCTCTCGGATCTCGTCGGGCAGGGGATAGGGCCGCTCCGCGGGCAGCAGGCCGCTCACGTCCGCACGCGCCACGACCGCCGCGCGCACCTCCCGTACCCGGTCGGTGATGTCGGTGATCGCCAGCGTCCACTCGTCGACGTAGCGCCGCACGGCCTCGCCGGACAGCCCGACCTGGATCGACCGGTACGGCAGCGCCTGGTGCCGCACCCCGCGCTCGGGATCCCACTGGATCCGCACCGGACTGCGCCGCATCCGGTCCGACCACCCGGGGCGGCGGTCGTCATGGCTCAGGCACGAGTGCGCCAGCGCCCACTCGAACCCCTCCCGCGACAGCGAAATGGCCAGCACCCGCTCCTGGCCGGGCTTGGTCGCCCACCCGCACCGGTACATCATCCACAGGAACGACGGCTTGATCCACGTCATCCGCTCGCGCTTGAACGGCGCCACGAACCGCTGCGCCGCCACGGCGGGCCCGGCGATGGCGGCGTCGTAGGCCTGGTAGACGGTGATCGACTCCTCGGTGTAGGCGGCACGGATCTGCCGGTAGGGCATGTTCATGCGGCCCAGCCTGGCGAAGAGCCGCACCGGAGGGCAACGGATTATGGCCCCGCCAGGTCCCGGACCGCGAGCGCCAGGTGGGCGGTGGCGGGCGTCGGGACGGTCAGGCCGCGGGCCGAGATGCCGATCGCCCACTGCGTCCCCGGCACGACCGCGCTCGCGCACGCCACATCCTCCCTGAACTGCCCGTGCTCCTCCACCACCTGCCCGGGCCGCAGCCCCGCCAGCTCCTCCTCCAGCTCCTCCACGCTCGAAGGGGTCACGGAGGTGAAGCGCTGCATGCCGTGCCCGGTGAGCACGCCGCGCCGGACATGCGGCGGGAGGGACAGCAGCAGCGCCTTGCCGAGCGCGGTGGCGTGCGGCGCCGTCTCCAGGCCCGCCTGCAGGTCCTCCAGCCACGGCGAGCGCGGCCCCTCCGCCACCTCCACCACCATCAGGCGATCGTCGGCGAGCTGGGCCAGGTAGGCGGTGTGGCCGGAGGCGTCGGCCAGGTGCCGCAGCACCTCCGAGGCGCGCGGCGGCCGCTCGAACGACTCCAGCATCTCGTGGAACCGCTCGGCCACCTGCGAGCCCGGCAGGTAGTCGCCGTCGGGCAGCCGGTGCAGGTAGCCCTCGTAGCAGAGGGTTCGGACGAGGTGGTACGACGTGGACAGGTTCAGGCCACATCGGCGGGCGATGACCTTGACCGACAGCGGCCGGTCGGCACGCGAGACCTCTTCCAGCACGCGGAGCGCGCGGGAGACGCTGCGGATCAGGTCGCTGGGTTCTTCCCCGGTCATCCATATAGCATGCCGCCGCGTCGGCTTCTCCG
Organism: Nonomuraea sp. NPDC004186; assembly: GCF_053603495.1. Lineage (NCBI taxonomy): Bacteria > Bacillati > Actinomycetota > Actinomycetes > Streptosporangiales > Streptosporangiaceae > Nonomuraea > Nonomuraea sp. NPDC004186. Next base: position 116,540 of record NZ_JBSGFQ010000027.1, read on the forward strand.
CCCTTACGCGAAGGACCGAGCTTGCAGCCGTTCGGCGGCCGTGACGGCTCCCGCTACGGCTCCATGGCCTTGGTCCGGTGCACGGCCTGGAGCAGCCCGATGGCCACCAGCCCGGCGACCGTGGCCGAGCCGCCGTAGGAGACGAACGGCAGCGGCACGCCCACGATCGGTACGAGGCCCACGGTCATGCCCACGTTCACGAACGTCTGGAACGCGATCCACGACACCAGCGCACCGGCCAGCACGGTCCCGTAAGGGGAGTCGCCGCGCCGCGCGATGGCCAGCCCGCGCCACAGCAGCGCGCCCACGCACAGCACGATGAGCGCCGCGCCGACGAACCCGAGCTCCTCGCCCGCGACGGTGAAGATGAAGTCCGTGTGCTGCTCGGGCACGAAGTGCCCGGCGGTCTGCTCGCCGTTGAACAGCCCCTTGCCGTAGAGGCCGCCCGACCCGATGGCGATGCGCGCCTGGGCGGCGTTGTACCCCACGCCGCCCGGGTCGGACGCGGGGTCGGCCAGCACGAGCAGCCGTTCGATCTGGTACGGCCGCACCAGCCCCAGCTTCCAGGCCGCCACGCCCGCCTCCACCGCCCCGGCGAAGAGCACCAGCAGCCACCGCTTGGGCGCCCCCGACACCAGCAGCGCCCCGGTCACCATGGCCGCGAACACCAGCATCGTCCCCAGGTCCGGCTGCAGCGCGATCAGCCCGATCGGCACCGCGGCCAGCACCAGCGCCAGCACCACCCCGCCGAACCCGGGCCGCCGCTGCCCGTCGCGCAGCTCGCCGAGCGGCACCGCGAAGGCCAGCGCCAGCGCCACCTTCGCGAACTCCGACGGCTGGAACTGCACCCCCGGCGCTGGCGCGATCCACGAGTGCGCCCCGTTCACCCGCACGCCCAGCGGGGTCAGCACGCCCGCCAGCGAGACCAGGGCCAGCACGTACACCACCGGCACGTACGCCCGCAGCACCCGCAGGTCGACCCGCGAGACCAGCCACATGAGCGCCAACCCGAGCCCGACGCCGACCGCCTGCCGCACCAGCAGCGAGTGGTCGCCCTCCATCCGCGTGGCCGACCACACCAGCAGCAGGCCCACAGCCGAAAGGGCCAGCGCCAGCAGCGTCAGGATCCGATCGGGCGCGGCCAGCGTCGGCGCCCACACGAGACGCGACCTCATCGCCTCTCCCTCAGCCCCAGGATCCCTTCCCAGATGTCCCGGGCGGCCGGCGCCGCGCCCTCCGCGCCCCGGCCGCCCTCCGACAGCACGACCACCACGGTGTAGGCCGGATCGGGGGCGAAAGAGGCGAACCAGGAGGTGTCCCGCCGCCCGAACGACTCCGCCGTGCCGGTCTTCCCGGCCACCGCGATCCGGTCGAACGGGAACTTCTCGAAGGCACCCCGCGCCGTCCCCGACCGGGTCACCTGGCTCAGCGCCTGCCTGATGAACCGCAGCGTCTCGCCGGAGGCGGGCAGCCGCCCCGCCACGGGCGGCTGGATCGTCCGCACGGTGCTCCCGTCGGGCCGCACGACCCGCAGGCCCACGCGCGGGCTGTACAGCGTGCCGCCGTTGGCGACGGCCGCGTACGCCCGCGCCAGCTGCAGCGGCGTCACCAGCACGCCGCCCTGCCCGATGGCGAAGTTGGCCGCGTCGCCGCCCCGCCACGCGCCGCCGCCCCGGCAGTTCTCGCCGGCGACGGCCGTCAGGTACGCGGCCCGCCCCCGGTCGGCCAGCTCCGGGTAGCCCTTGACCGCGCGCCGGCAGCTCTCCTCGCGCGTGGCCTGCCAGTACGCCTTCTTCGACGCCGGGTCGGGCACCGCGCCCGCCGCCTCGCCCGGCAGGTCGACGCCCGTCGGCCGGCCGAACCCGAACCCGCGGGCGGTCCTCTGCATGACGTCCGACCCGCGCTCCCAGAGCTGGTCGGCGAGCCGGTAGAAGATCGTGTCGCACGACTCCACCAGCGCCTCGCGCATGGTCATCCGGCCGAGGTCCGCGCTCGCGAAGTTCCTGAACAGGCGGTTGCCGACGGTGTAGCCGCTCGGGCAGTCGTACGTGGCGCCGAGCCCGTACCCGGCGGCCGCGGCGGCGGCCACCGAGGCGACCTTCCAGGTGGAGCCCGGCGCCCACTCGCCCTGCACGGCCCGCGACAGCAGGGGCAGCGCCTTGTACTCGCGGGCCGTCACGCCGTCGGTCCACACGCCCGGGTCGTACGAGGGCCGTCCCGCCAGCGCGACCACCCGCCCGGTCTCCGACTCCATCACCACCGCCGCGCCCGACGAACCGCCGCTGCTCGACAGGGCCCGGCTCAGCGCCTGCTCGGCGATGGTCTGGATGCGGGAGTCGATGCTGGTCACGAGCGTGTCGCCGGGAACGGGCGGGTCCAGGCGGATGACCCGGGTGACCCGGCCGGTGTTGTCCACGGCCACCTCCCGCCGTCCCGCCCTGCCGGCCAGCTCCTTGTCGTACACGCCTTCGAGGCCGTCGCGGCCCTTGGCGCCCTGCACGTACCCGAGCGTGTGCGCCGCCGCCGCGCCGAGCGGGTAGATCCGGACGGGCCGCAGCTCCGTGCGTACCCCGGGGAAGTCCTGCTGCCGCTCGCTGATCCGCAGCGCCGTGACGCCCTCGGCGACGGGGATCGGCTCGTACGGCGAGCCCTGCCAGCACGGCTGCGCCACCCGCGGCCCGCACGGCCGCACCTTCTCCGCCAGCTGCCGGTACGGCTGCCGCAGCGCCTTCCCCAGCCGGTTGAGCACCGCCGCGCCGCCGTCGGGCTGGTGGGCCAGCTCGACGGCGTCCACCGTGACCACCGGCCTGGTGTTGTTCGTCACCAGCGGCCGTCCGGCCACGTCGAGGATCTGGCCCCTCGTCGGCGGCAGCGACACGGTCCTGATCCGCACCTCGGCTGCCGCCTGCGCGTACCGCGCGCCTCCGGCCACCTGCAGCTGCCACAGCCGCCCCACCAGCGTGAGCATCATCGCCGCGACGACCAGCCGCAGCACGAACAGCCTGGCCCTAGACACGGCGCGGCTCCGCCGCCGAACGGCCGGGCACCGGCCAGGGGTCCCTCGGCCTGCGCCGCGCCCGCGCCGCGCCGACCGCCGCACCCACCGCCGCGCCGAGCGCCACCGTCCAGCCCAGCGTCCGTGGCAGCTCGGGGACGACCCCCGTCCAAGAGGCGTCCCCGAGCGCCACGGCGGCCGCTGCCTGCAGCAGGACGCCCATGGCGGCGCCCGCCGCGGCCACCGGGAACGGCCTGCCCTCGCGCCAGTGGCCGACCAGCAGGCCCACGATCGACAGCACCAGCGCCGTCCGGCCCACCGTGCCGTCGGCGGGTGGCGTCACGTCGGCGGCCAGCCCGGCCACCAGCCCCGCCACGCACCCCCACACCGGCCCCCGGGCCAGCGCCAGCCACACCACGGCCAGCGTCACCAGGTCAGGACCGCCCCAGGGCGACCGGTTGACCAGCAGCACCTGCAGCAGCGGAGCCGTGAACACCAACACCACCAGCCCCACGGCTCACCGTCCCGGGTCGGGGACGACGACCGAGACGAGGTCGAGCGCGGACAGGCGGGCCGCGGGCCGCACCAGCGCCGTGCGGGTGGCCGCGCCCGAGACCTTCTCGATCGCGCTGACCGTGCCGATGGCCAGCCCGGCCACGTACGGCCGCCCGCCCGCCGAGCCGAGCGTCACCACCCGGTCGCCCACCTTCACGGGCGCGTCCGGGTCGAACAGGCTCAGCCGCAGGCTCCCGTCACCCGGCACGCCCGTGACCAGGCCGAGCTCGCCCGAGCCCGCCATGCGCGCGCCCACGGACGACCCCGCGTCCGTGATCAGCGACACCGTGGCCGTCGCCGGACCCGCCCAGGTGACCTTGCCGACCAGGCCGTCGGCGTTCAGCACCGTCACGTCGCGCACGACGCCCGCCCCGGTCCCGGCGTCGATGGTGACCCGCTGCCCCTGCCCGAACCCCACCACGTGCGCGGCCACGCCACGCGCGCTCGCCCCGGGCCGTTGCCGGGCCGCCAGCAGGTCGGCCCGCAGTTGCGCGTTCTCGCGCTCCAGCAGCCGCACCCGCTGCTCGCCGCCGAAGGATCTGGTGACCGCGCCGATCGCGTTCTCCAGCGTGCCGAACACGGCCGATCCCGCCGCCCGCAGCGGGGCCAGGGGCGTCAGCGTACGGTCGATCACGACGGTCAGGACGGCGGCGGCGAGCACGAGCAGGACGAACGCCCGCTTCACCGACGGGACCGATCGGGCAGCAGCACGTCACGCATGGCCTGGAAACGTTCGACGCAGCGGCCCGCGCCCAGCGCCACCGAGTAGAGCGGCTTGTCCACGACCCGGATCGGCATGCCGGTGGCCGCGCCCATCCGGTCGGCCAGGCCGCGTAACAGGGCGCCGCCGCCGGTCAGCACGATCCCGTTGTCCAGCAGGTCGCCCGCGAGTTCGGCCGGGCACTGGTCGAGCGTAGCCTGCACGGCGTCGATGATGGCCTGGACCTGGTCCTCGATGGCCTCGCTGATCTGCTCGGAGGTGATGGTGGTGGTCTTCGGCAGCCCGCTGACCAGGTCGCGGCCGCGTACCGGGGCCGAGGTCTTCGGATCGAGCTGCCGCGGCCCGGTCGCGGGCGCCGCGTCGAGCTGCCTGGTCCTGGACCTGAACGGGTTCCAGCGGTGCGGGGCGGGCGGCGGCTCCGGCTCCGCCTCCTCCACGATGACCGCCGTACCCTGCCCGTCGGCGAGGGGGACGCCGACCCGGTGCCTGCCGGGGACGGGGTCGGCGTCGTGCACGGGAGCGGCCCTGACCATGCCCAGGTCGATCTTCAGCCGTTCGGCCGTGCGCTCGCCCAGCAGCAGCGCGTGCTCCTTCTTGGTGTGGGTGATGATCGCCTCGTCCAGCTCGTCGCCGCCCACCCGCAGCGACTTCGCGACCACGACGCCGCTCATGGAGACGATGGCGACCTCCGTGGTGCCGCCGCCGATGTCGACCACCATGTTGCCGGTGGCCTCGCCGACCTTCAGCCCGGCGCCGATCGCCGCGGCCATCGGCTCCTCGATGATGTGCACCCGGCGCGCCCCCGCCTCGTAGGCGGCCTCCTTGACCGCCCGCTGCTCGATGGAGGTGGTGCCGCTCGGGACCGCCACGACGATGCGCGGCTTGGCCAGGAACCTGCTCGGGTGCGCCCTCTGGATGAACATCCGCAGCATCCGCTCGGCCGCGTCCAGATCCGCGATCACGCCGTCCTTGAGCGGCCTGATCGTGGCGATGTGCGGGGGAGTACGGCCCATCATCCGCTTGGCCGCCCTGCCCACGGCCACGACGGTGTTCTTGTGCAGGTTGATCGCGATGACGGAGGGCTCGTTCAGGACGATGCCCTTCCTGCGGACGTAGACGAGAGTGTTGGCCGTACCGAGATCGACGGCTATGTCGTGACCGAGAAGACCCAATGCGAATGCCATGTGCCGCACAGCCTTTCGACCGGAAGGGCAGGGGGACTGCTGCCCGCACTCGCGCTGCCCTGACGGTTTTGACCACAAACGTCTTAACTCTGTACCGGCCCCCGTCCCCGCAGCTCAGCCGATGTGCCGGGCCGGGTGGCGAGCACGGGAACCGGATCAGCGGGCGGTGCGCCAGGCCTGCTCCTCGACCAGCTCGACGCTGCGCCACCCGCCGGAGGTGCGCCGCAGGCGATGGTGGTACCAGCCGCCGCCGTGCAGGAAGCCCTCGGTGTCCGCGGTGACCATGTCCCTGGTGGGGGCGAGGGTGTCGGTGAAGGGGGCGCTCACGCGCGCCTCGCCGTCCTGGAAGTCGATGGTCGGGGCCCCGATGAGGTGCAGCCGCCCCGGCCAGTGCGGCAGCACCTCGGCGAGCCAGGCCTTGACCTCGTCCCGGGTGCCCCTGATGCCGCCGGTGGCGCGGTAGTCGATCACCGCGTCCGGGCTGAACACCTCGTCGAGCAGGTCCCACTGGCCGGAGTCGATGGCGCGGGTGTAGCGGGCCAGCAGTCCGGTGATTTCGAGTCGATCGGCGATCTCCTGCGTGTCCATGGGGTGATCGTCGCGCTGTGCGCGCTCGTTGGCCAGATCATTCAGCGGCGCAGCAGCCCGGCCAGCCGCTCGCGTGAGGCCCGTACGGTGAACGGCTCGCAGGCCGCGCAGAAGTAGCCGCGGCCGAACGTGAACTCCACGGCGCCGCCCGTGGCCAGGTTGACCAGCACGCGCTCGTTGTCCACGCTCACGGTGCGCGGGTTCTGCGGCGGCGGCATGAGCGGGCGCAGCGCCCCG